>CAZGUI010000026.1:0-33792 GCA_964528875.1 uncultured Bacteroides sp.
CCACGCCTTAGAAGGGCGTTGCTCTATCCAGCTGAGCTACTGAACCATCCTTTTTCATTAGCGTTGCAAAGGTACAGTATTTTATTCAAAAACAAAATATTCAGAGATATTTATTTCATATATTTTTGTCGATTATAAAAATAATAGCATTCAACGAATCAACATTATAATCCAAAGGGCAACCCTGCAACATACCAAAGAATAAAGACCAACACCCACACCACTAAGATAGAAAGCGAGTAAGGCCAAACATATTTCACTACGCTTGCATACCCTATCCTATCATCATATTTTTGAAGATATGCCAAGATTAAAGGTAGATAAAACATAAACGGAGTAAGTACATTTGTAGAACTATCTCCAATACGATAAGCAGCTTGCGTTATTTCAGGAGATACTCCCATGGATGCAAAAAGAGGAATAAATATGAAAGAAAAGACACTCCATTTTTCCATGGCAGAAACCATAAAAAAGTTCATCACTGCTGTAAAGAGTATAAACACCAATAAAGTAGCTAACGGACCAACCTGAATAGAAGCTATTAGTGAAGTACTATTTATTATCAGGAACTTATCTATATTTGAATAGCTAAAGAGCGCAAACATTTGTGAGGCAAAGAAGACAATAATTAAATAATCTCCCAACCATTGAAACGATTGTCCTAAACCTTTAATTACCTCTTTTTCCTTACGATAAATCCCTACACTTAGTCCATAAGTAATTCCCATTAAAGCAATACCCAATGATATGATAAAGAGTATTCCCATGATAAATGGAGAACGTATTAAGCTACCACTGATGCCTTTTAATATACCTTGAGAGGAAAAAGTGCTCCACAATACGGCAAAGAAATATAATCCTCCTACTAAAAATGAAATCATTAATGAGCGACGTTCTCTCCTACTTAATGGCTTGTAATCTACACTCTCTGTTTTATAACTACCCAACTTAGGTAACAACCATTTTTTCGTTAAATAGTAAATAACGAATATAATGGGAATTACAGATACAGCCATTATAATGAAATTGCATAACGAACCGATATGCTGAGTAGAAATACCCGAAGCCTCAGCAGCACTTTGTGTAATGCGTGCTATCAAAGGGTCCATAGTACTTAATAAAAAGTTAGCACTATATCCACATGCCACAGACACATAAGTCATTAATATTCCGGCTACCGGATGAAGTCCAACTGCAATAAATAATGCGGTAGATAGAGGAATTAATAAAATATAACCTGCATCTCCTATGACATTCGATAGTACACCTAAGAATATCAGACACAGCATTACTTCTCGTTGTGCTTTACGATTCTTTAAGACACCTCGCATACAAATATCCAACAAACCTGAGTGCTTAGCTACCCCTACTCCTATCATAGCTACTAAAACCATTCCTAAAGGAGCAAACCCCGTAAAATTAGAAATTACATGACGCAGAAACCAACGAATTCCCTCAGGGCTCAATAAGTTTTGAATCCTCAGTATCTCTCCTGTTTCGGGGTGTACAGCCATCAAACCGTAAAGATTTCCCAACCAAGAAAAGACGACAAGAAATACTCCTAATAAAAAATAGAGTGTTACAGGATGTAGGTTCTGTTTAACTTTCATCGGGTTCTAAACTATCTAAATCTATGATACGTAATTCCAATGCTCTAACCACTAAACGAGTTGCATTAATTCCTCCTTTATGACCTTCTTCGAACAAACGATTCACTAAATCACTTTGTCTTTTTTCTAAAGACTTGACACCAAAAGGCATTCCTTTCAAGTTAGCAATCATCTCTTTGGTATATCCCAAAGCCAAATGTCTAAGAAAACGTTCATCATACTCATCAATATCGTAACTGATAATAGCTTCCTGACGTTTTGTTTCATTATCAACAGACTCTTTGAATCGTTCAACCATGCGCTGTAATATGGGATAATTAAAGACTAGCTGCTTACCATCCATCAAGGCTTGTACATCAGTTTGGGTAAGTAACTCGCCTGTTTTTAAGATGATTCCATCTGCACCGGCATTCAGTACATCCACCCAGAGTTTTTCATTCAACACTTCTCCAGTAAACACAAGTACTTTAACCTCTGCATATTCTTTTTTTAGCTTTTGACAGATATCCACTCCTACAGTAGTCGATCCTCCCAATCCTAAATCCAGTAGGACTAAATCCGGAACTTGTTTCTGTATCAATTCCCAGAATTCTTTTTCAGTCATAGCTGTACCAATGATCTCTGCATTGGGAATTTCATGACGAAAAATCTCCTTAGTTCCCTTCAATTCCAACTTTACGTCTTCAACAATAATGACCGTAAATTTATCTTTCATCTTCATTTTATGTTTATCTTTTAGGAAGAGTAAATATTATTCTATCTCCACCTTCAGCATTTTTTTCTGCAACAATTCTACACCCTCTTCTACCCACATATTCTTCTTGTTCTCTAATTATTTGTTTGCACAACAGATACTCTATTCCTGAATTTGATGACTCTGCTGTTTGTTCCATACGTTGCAAGTTGGGATAGAACAATGTACGCAACTCCTCTTCTGCTCTGTTTTGTCTCTCATCAATTAATGAAAATTGAATAAACCCTCCGGCTATTTCTGCCGTTAAATGAAGATGTCCTTCATCTGTATTATAAAGAGTAGCATCAATTAGGTTCTCCATTAAATATTTCAGTTGATTCTCATCTCCAACAACACTTGCATCTAACTGATCCAAAGTAAGAAAGATAGAGATTTCATTTACTATTCCATTTTTCTTTTTATTGAAATAAGTCAATGTATATTCAAACAAATCGGATACAGATAAGACCTTTCTCTTAAAGGTAATCTCCTCCAGCTGTTTATTTGACCATCGATTTAATAAGCTAAAAACATCTTTATAATAGGTTACAAGTTCATCTATATCAAGAATCATTCGTTGTTCCTCGGGCAAATTCATTGTATCATCCAACAAGTGTGAAAGTAACTCTTTTATTTTATTGGGATAATATATCGTTTCATGCTTCAATGTGGACAGGCAGTTATCTAGCACCATGTTTTGTACGTGTAACACGCCTTCTTCCCAAGAGGCTCGTTGAGCCTCTTCTTGAGCTGATTCAATATCACGGTAGCGATTCGCCAAACGAATAACTGCATTAAACACTACAACAGACAAATAGCTAACCATTAATTGAAGCAACACTTCATCGGCTGCTTGGAATTTTCCCTCTTTTTTTTCCAAATAAAACACACCTACTTTTTGATGTACACCACCAACATCCACCCACAATGGATAAGTATGTTTCCCCTCACTTATAATCTTTCGGTCAGAAGCAAAACACTCTTCAATTTCAGGAATCAAACCTTTTTTCGGTGGGTTGTATGAGTATTCTAATTTCTTAGCCGATTCATTATAAACAGCCAATCCAACTCTGTCAATGGAGAAAAGTTCATTGATGGTTTGAAAAGAGTGTTCTGTAATTTGTTGGGGTATTTTTTTCAATGTATCTTCTTCTCGTTGCAGTAACTCACCATTCGATAAAGGGATGGACGAAGATGTAAAGAAACGTTGATTGACTTCAAATAACTGCTCTAGGTTCCAACGATAAAGTAAACGCTTACGTATATAGATGAAATAAAACGAGATGGCAAACAACAATGGGAATAGTAGAATTAATGTAATACCTATTACTTTTCCACTTCTAGATCGCTCCAACTCTCTACAATAAAGTTCTAAACTATAATCAATACCCAACATTTTGTACAGTCTTGTAAAAGCTTCATTGTTATATTGGTATCCATCCCAATTTTTCAAAGCCATAAAAGCTACAGCTGCTTCATTACGAATATCAAGAATGGTATGATAATCAATATCTAACCCTGCATTCCACCAATCAATTTCTGCTGGTTTCTCATTGGATATTAATGAAATAAAACGAAGTTCCTTTTGAGATTGATAGCAGTACTGATTGAGACAATCTATAGCTATTTGAGCATATTCTAATGCTTTTTCATATTGAAAATTGAGATTGGCATAATACACAGAATCTGCACAATTCATAGCCTCGTTTAAATAAGACAAGGAATCAAGATGAGTGTAACTTCTCTCGTTTTTCATTAAATGAAAAGTCTCGTTTTTACGACTAAATAGACTGAAAGGAATAAAGAAAATTCCCAGTAAGATCAACATCCGTTTTACTCCATGGGGTAAACGGAAATAGAATCTACTCCCTTCTCCAAGTTTACTCTCCACTCCAAATTGACTCACTTTAAACTGACTGCTTGTTTTTTTGTATTTTTCTATAATTCCCTTACAGTTCATCAAACCAAAACCACTTCCTTTTTGCTTGATAATTTCATCCTTTGTCTCGGCACTTTGATCCAACCCTATTTCTTGTGCATCATAAACCTTTTCGTGAAGAATGCGCTCTACATCATCAGAAGAAAGTCCTACCCCAGTATCTGAGATAGATATTTCTACATAATCTTTAGTCTCTTCTACTTGTAATTGTATTGCACCTCCTTCGGGAGTATATTTTCGTGCATTATCCAAAAGTGTATTAATCATAAATAATGTCAAGGCTTTATCTGCTCTTACCCAACAATCCATGGAATCTACAATAAAAGTCTGTCGTTTAAACTCAAACCACTTAGATCCTTTACTTATGATATCGAATACCTCTTTTAATGAAAAGCTTTCAATGTTTAACTGAATAGTTCCTTGCTTAATTTTTATCCACAAAGATAATACCTCATTGTACTCATTGATGCGAGTTACCAACTCCTTAATATATTCGTATTTTTCTTTGCGTATTTCTTCATTATTAAAGAAATAAGGTGTTTTTAGTTTTTGAATTTCATTAATTATCCGATCAATGTATGGATGAATACCATCGACCACAGCCAGACAGGCTTTTTTATTTACATTCTCCCTAACATTTCGTGCAATGCGTTGCTCATATACATAACGCTCTTTATCGAGTAATTCATACTCTTCACCCAATAGAAAGAAGAGTACTCCATTCTCTATGCTCCACACCAAGTAAGGTATGACAATTGATATTAACACCTTCTTCTCTTTGCTTAAAGTCTGTTGAGTATAGAGATCTAATACACCTATTGTTTTACTCTTATCTGTTGAATCAACTAATAAGTGGGATGTTTTTATTTCTTTTTTCTTTGAACCTTTCGTTTCATCATTAATTAATGGATATTCATAATACACCATATATTGCTCTTCATCCACATCATCATCAACAATTCCCAATTGTAAGTGTTTTACTCCAAAAATCTGCTGAAACGGATGGAATAGTTGCTGCACTAAAAAAGTAGCTAACTCCTCTTTGTTTTTAGGCTTTATTAGAACCGTTGAAGTTATATTTTTGCAAAGCTCTAAAATAGATTGTAGGTTTTTTATATACTCGTTATTTTTCTTCTGACTGATTCGATAGAACCAAACAAATAAAATTAAAGTCAGCAATGCAACGATAAAAGCGATGAAAAGAATAATATTTAGATTTTTTTCCTCCTGTTTCAGCGCTCCGTATCTACTTTCAATCTCCTTATCTTGTCGACTATAATCTAAAATGTCTAGATAAATATTCCTATTAAAATCGGATGCTGTTTTGTTACCTAAACCCGCATAGGTAAAACTGAGTTGTTCACGTATTCTGGCAATCCATTCAGGTACCGTTAATAAATGCTTTTCTATCCATTGCACCTCCACATAATTACCCGATTTAATGGTAGGGTCATAACTTTTAAGTAAATCTATTTGATTGCAGGAGTCTTGTTTGTGATAGTGTTCCTGATGATGTTGATTGACTCTTGTCAAAGCAACAGATAGAGTATCTAAAGCCGCTGAATACGCTCCTTTAATATTCAAATATTCCCCTAAAGTGACATAGGTTCCAACAGTTTGATATAAATCATTATAATTTCCAAAAACAGAAAGAGTCTCCTGCAATAGTAACAAAGGTAAATTCTCGTCCATAGAATAATCAAGCTGCTTCAATGCTGAAGTTCGCCACTCCAAAACAAGTTGAAAAACAGCGGGGCGAAGTATAACCTCCGATATTCCTTCAAGTGCACACCCTATGAAAAAAGGATAATTTTTCTCCTTTGCCAAATACCAAGTATAAAATAGTTCATCGAAAGTAGCAAGTGTAGTACTTCGTGAAAAATCAACATCATCCAGTTGGATAAGTCCTTTTATATAATGATAGTACAACTCTTGCGATTCATCGTTATATTTCTCTTGTTCTAATGACCAAAACACATTCGACTCTAACGCTTGCTCAAACTCATTTAATATCGACTTTGCTTCCTCTTGTTGCTGTAAATAATAGTGATATAGAGTAGAAACAAAGTAGAATTCACTGTATGCATAAAAAATACGCAAACGTTCTTTTTTCTCAATAAAGACGTTGTAATCTTCAGCTATTTGTTTCATGCGCTGTAAAGCACTATTCCGATAGTCATAATACTCTTTATTCCTACCTGTTCGTTGCGATATCCTCATATAAGCCACATCAGCTATTAACAGTTCTACTTCGTTTTGAGTGATTGAGTAAACTTTTTTATGCCATTTCAAAGCCTCTTCAAAGTCCATCTTCATAAAAAAGTAAAAGCCTAGATGATTACAAGCTTCGGCCTTACCCAAACGATAATATTTTACCTCATTATAAGCTTGATGTGCATATAAAAAAAGTGAATCTAGGTTTCTGTATTGGTAAGCATAAGCTTTATTATTCAAGGAATCTACTCTCTGAGCTTCTTGTGTAGGAGCAATACCAATACAGGAGATTTGTAAAAACAATCCCCCAACGAGAATCAAGATATTTACAAGAGCTCTATGGGACATAACTATATATGTAGTAAATCTTTATGTTAGTAAACAAATTTAATGATATTTTCCGATTACCACTACTGATGAAGGGAGTCTTTTCTTCTAATGTGCTTTGGATAAAGGAGAGAATAAAAGAAAGTAAAACATTTTAATCCCATCTCAAATAAAGAAGTATTTTTTTATCTTAGAAGTTCTTCCTATTTGAATATAGAATTCATACCTTTGTGTGCAAATAAACAGTAGCAATAACTATTATTAAAAAATGAGCACCAACACACCCTTTAGCGTATTTTCAGGAACAAATTCCAGATACCTTGCTGAAAAAATCTGTGAGCATCTAAAATGTCCTCTGGGAAATATGAACGTTAATCACTTTGCAGATGGAGAATTTGCAGTTTCTTATGAAGAATCAATTAGAGGTTCTAATGTATTCTTAGTCCAATCTACATTTCCGAACTCAGACAATTTAATGGAACTACTTTTAATGATTGATGCAGCTAAAAGAGCATCAGCAAAAAGCATTATTGCCGTAATTCCTTATTTTGGCTGGGCTAGACAAGACAGAAAAGACAAACCACGTGTTTCTATTGGAGCTAAGTTAGTGGCCGATTTATTGGCTGTTGCAGGAGTAGATCGTGTAATTACAATGGACTTGCACGCTGATCAAATTCAAGGCTTCTTCAATATTCCTGTAGATCACCTTTACGCTTCTTCTGTTTTTCTTCCTTACATTCAATCTCTAGAACTAGAGAATTTAGTTATCGCCACCCCAGATGTTGGAGGTTCAAAGCGTGCTAACACCTATTCCAAGTATTTAGGAGTTCCTTTGGTTCTTTGCAATAAAACAAGAATTGTTGCCAATGAAGTAGATGAAATGCAGATTATTGGAGACGTAGAAGGAAAGAATGTGGTTTTAGTAGATGATATTGTTGATACAGGTGGTACAATTACTAAAGCAGCTAATCTTATGATAAAAGAAGGAGCTGTTTCAGTTAGAGCCATTGCCAGTCATTGTGTTATGTCCGATCCGGCTTCGGATATCGTAACCAAATCCTGTTTAACAGAAATGGTTTTTACTAATAGCATACCTTATTTCAAAAACTGTAAAAAAGTAAAACAATTAAGTATTGCTGCTATTTTTGCTGAAACTATACGTCGTGTACTGACTAACGAATCTATAAGTAATCAATACATTGTGTAAGAAAAAACAAGTATAAAAAATAAGGCTGATTAAATAATCAGCCTTATTTTTTTTCATCTATTTTTGTAATTTAAACATGACTGGCAAAGTATATTTAACACTTACTTTTTCTCCATTTTGCATTCCCGGTTCCCACTTAGGCATACTTTCAACCACCCGAACTGCTTCTGCATCAAGAGAAGTATCTATACTTCTAACCACATTAACATTTCTAATAGAGCCATCAGCATCTATAATATATTGCACAATTACTCTTCCCTGTTTTCCTTCTTTTTGAGCTACAACAGGATATTTTATGTTTTGAGCTAAATACTTCATTAACCCTTCGGTTCCACCAGGAAATGAAGGCATTTTTTCAACCACAGTATATACCTCAGTTTTTACAGGCATCATTTCTTCTAAAGGAGCTTCTTCAAAACCACTGATATCTTTATCATAGGTATTATACCCTACCACCACTAGTTCATCCTGTGTTTCCTCAGAGCTAATAACTTTGTCTGTTTTTGCATCGCTACATCCAAGCCCAAAAGCCAATAGAACAGTTAATGGCACTACATAAAGTATTTTCAATGGTTGCCATCGATTCGATTTCTTTTTTAACATCATACTTATTCGATTTTTTAAATAACTGTAATTGTAACTACTGGCCAAACTAAATTTATAGTCACCTACAGATTTTCTGATTAATAATAATTGATATGTTTTTGCATCAATGCCTTGTTGTAATACATATTGATCTGCTTGATATTCATGAACTTTTTCTAATTCATATTTAAGTAACCAGACAAAAGGATTAAACCATTGCAGCATCAGAACTAGGTTCATCAAAAGCAGGTCAATAGAGTGTTTGTAGTAAATATGTCCTTCTTCGTGCTTTAAGATAGCTTCGCTATTCGTTTCAATCTCTTTATTGGAAAGAACAATAAATTTCATCCAACTAAAAGGAGCAACTTGTTCTTCATTATGCACTATTAAAACACTTCCATTTGAGAGATTGGTTTTATCTCCTTTCTTCAGTATTCTAGTCAAACGTATAAAACCAATTAATAATTTAATAAAAACAAAAGCCACACCTACTCCATAGAGAATAAACAACAAAGAACTCCAGGAGAAATGGGATTGCATGGTAGGAGAAACAATGATTTCATTGAGTTGAACCATCAATGAAGGTATTGTTATGGGAGTTGTAGATGACGTAATATGAAATAAATCTTGCCAATTAAACAAAGGCAAAACAAGAGCCATAAACAATATTGAGATCAATACTACCCTATTTAACTTATAGAAAGTCTCCTTACTCAATACTCCCTTATAAAAGATAAAATAAACAGCTAAAACAAGGGAGGATAAAATTAAATAATTTAGATAAACAGACATCGTTTTATTTTTCTTGTTGTTCTACTTGTTCTATTAGTTTTTTCAACTCCTCTATGCTGAGTTCTTCTTCTTTCACTAAGGTGGATACAACATCCAAAAAAGAATTATTAAAATATTTAGACACAACTCCGGTTAGTTGTGAATTGTTATACTCTTCTTTAGTTATTATAGGATAATACTGATGCGTATTACCATAAGTGTTATGAGATAAATATTTTTTATCCTCCAACCCACGCACAATAGTTGAAAGTGTATTAAAATGAGGTTTGGGATCACTGTGATGTTCTAAAAGGTCTTTAACAAATAAGGCACCTTGACTCCAAAACAGCTGCATAATCTCCTCTTCTCTTTGTGTTAAGTTCTTCATCTTTCCTAGTATTTAATATAACAACCGCAATTAATAAAAAATGCTCCAATAAAACTAATGATTTTAGTTAATAAACTACAACACATAGTTCACAAACTAAATACTGTAGTTTAAACATTAAAAGAATAAGTAAAAAAGGTATCTATTTTATCAATAGATACCTAACAATGGTTTTGAATTGATTCAGAATCATCAAACCAAAAAAGTTACATTACAACAGCACTTTTACTACTATTTTTTTAACAGATCCCTCACCAATACAAGGAGCATGCGCATCTTGAGGAAAGAAAACAATGAATTGTTGAGGTTCAAGAGTTATAAAAGAAGTTGCTTTATCGGTAAAGAACTGAATATCTTTATCTTTATTAAAGACATCCACCTCATTCAGTAAATTTTTACGAGGGGCAACACCAAATGTTTCAGCTTTTGACAAAGGTATTTGTATATCAATGTATTTGTTGTGGACTTCTAGTTTAGCTTCTTCTTTTGATTTTAACGTACTATCGCTTATTATAAGGAAAAGTCTATCCTCCTCCAGTTCAATTTTTCCATTCGCAAGTTTTTCCAAATCCACACTAGTCAAGTAGTTAAATACTTTTTTGAAAAGTGGATGAACCTCTTTGTATAAAGCAGCGTTATCTAAATAATCTATTATCATAAAACACTCTTTTAAATTGTTATTAAACCTGATTTTACAAACAAGAATAAATATACTACAATTTATAAAAATGGCAGCTCTTCTTTATTAGGAAAAGAACTAAAATTAACTCTCTTTTTTATAAGAATAAAAAAGGGTTTGATTTAAAAGCTGCAAGTTTGAAAACAATTTTATAAAAATGCTGTTATATTCAATAATATAAGTAAAACCAATACTGAATTAATTAGAAATGATCATGAGAAAAAATTACTTACTTTTTATACCTCTGTTTTTTGCAGTACTAGCTTTGGCAGCCTGTGGAAATGCAAATAAGTCTACAACAGAAAATACAGCAGAAGGTGAAGCGACTGAAGTAGCTGCAACTAATGCTATAGCTCATCTGACAAAAGCAGATTTCATTGCAAAAGTTTCAGACTTTGAAAGCAATCCAAATGAATGGACGTTCAAAGGAAACAAACCAATGTTAGTTGATTTTTATGCCACTTGGTGCCCTCCTTGTAAACAAATTGCTCCTATTTTAGAAGAGCTAGCTAAAACTTACGAAGGGAAAATAGACTTTTATAAAATTGATGTGGATCAAGAAGGAGAATTAGCTCAAGCTTATAACATTAAAAGTATTCCTACTCTATATTTTATCCCTGTAGAAGGTGAACCTGAAGTTATTTTAGGTGCAATGTCTAAAGAGGATTTTATAGCCAAATTAGAAGGACTACTTAAATAATTCACAATCCACAATCCAAATAAAAATAGAAGACTTCTATCTGCTTCCTGTTTTAGGTTTAGATAGAAGTCTTTTTTTATTTTCAATTTTTGGATTGTTTACTTGGTTTTTTAATCATCATTAAAAAAGCCTTAACTTTTGGGTGTTTTTTGTTCAACTAATTATTTTTTTTGAACTTTATAAGTTTTAGTAGTAGAACAAAGAAGTATGATTAAATTAAAACAGCTATACAAACAGCTTACAACGCAAAATGGGTTATTTTATCTATTCATTGTGGCCCTTACTCTTCCTAATTTCATTCTATCATTTACAGAAACTCTTCCTCTAATAGCTAAAGCCGTTAATATCATGCTTCCTCTGGGTATCTATTGGCTCTTATTCACGCTCAGTAAGAAGCCCGGTAAAATGTTTTTCATTCTATCCTTTTTTGTTTTCTTAGCAGCTTTTCAAATTGTACTATTATACTTATTTGGAGAGTCTATCATTGCTGTAGATATGTTTCTAAATCTAGTCAATACTAACAGCAATGAAGCTTTTGAATTATTAAACAACATTTGGCCGGGAGTGCTTTTTGTTTGTGTCGTTTATATTCCTGCAATCATTGAAGCCATTAAGTCAATTCAGAACAAAAATAAGTTAACTCTCTCTTTCATAAAGAAACAAAGATACATTGCTACAGGACTAATAAGCGTAGGTATTTTGCTCTTGATTTTATCGTACACCACATTAAAACCTAAATTTATTTACGAAGCTAAATCCGAATTATTTCCTATAAATGTATGCTATAATGCTGTACAAGCTTTTCAACGCAAAAAAGAGGTTAATAATTTTTATGAAACATCTAATG
The DNA here is from genome assembly GCA_964528875.1 of uncultured Bacteroides sp. Taxonomy (GTDB): domain Bacteria; phylum Bacteroidota; class Bacteroidia; order Bacteroidales; family Bacteroidaceae; genus Bacteroides_E. The sequence continues at coordinate 12,001 of CAZGUI010000026.1, forward strand.
GTTTTCAGTTTAACGCTACCTCAACAAGAGAAAAAAATGAAAAGGAAGTATATATCTTTGTTATTGGTGAAACAGCAAGAGCATTAAACTGGGAGCTGTATGGATATAATAGACCCACCAACCCTCAATTAAAGCTAATGAATAATTTGTTTGTTTTCCCGGATGCTCTTACAGAATCGAATACCACGCACAAAAGTGTTCCTTTACTCCTTTCATCAGCCTCGGCTCAAAACTACTCGGCACTTTATACACAAAAAAGTATAATTACTGCTTTTAAAGAAGCAGGCTTCCAAACGTTTTATTGTACAAACCAAGTATCCAATAATTCTTACATTGATTTCTTTGCAAATGAAGCTGATGAAACTATACGCTTAAAAAAAGGCCTATCACCTAAAGAAAATGTTTACGATTCGGAACTGACAGTAAAAGTTCAAGAGCGATTAGCTGAAGGTTATAATAAATTATTCATTGTTTTACATTGTTATGGCTCTCATTTTGATTATCATGCCAGATATCCCCAAGAGTATGTTTACTTTACTCCTGACAATGAAACCCGAGCCACTCCTAAGCTTAGAAAGTTTCTAATTAACGAGTATGATAATAGTATTCGATATACTGATGATTTTTTAGCCCATTTAATGCAAATCTTAGAACAGGAAAGAGTTCCTGCAGCTTTATTATACACCTCCGATCATGGAGAAGATATATTCGATGATGAAAGGAATCGTTTTTTACATGCATCACCTATTCCTTCCTATTACCAAATACATGTCCCTTTTTTAATTTGGGTATCATCCAACTATAAAGAACAATATAACGATCTCTGTTCTGTAGTTGATAGCAATAAGAAGAAACCTGTATCTACTAACCTTGTTGCGTTTCATACTCTTCTATCACTTGCAGGAATAGAATCACCTTACCTTGAACAAACCCACTCATTAGGTTCAATACAATACAACATTGATAAACGTTACTATCTGAATGATCATTGTAAGCCTGAAACATTCCATCAAGTTGGATTGAAAAAGGCTGATTTTTTGATGTTCGACAAAATGAACTTACACTACTCCAAGGAGTGATAAAACACGGTCTTAGACCTAAGGGGTGTCGGTCTAGGACTGAACACCCTTCGGTCCTAGACCGAGGGGCCTTTGATCCTAGACCGACTAAATTCCTTTTTTTTATTAGAGAAAAAGAAAGCTAAACAATTGTCTTTATATATTAATTGTATTAAATTAGAGAAAGTATATTATAAACTTAATACTGGACGCTAATGAAAACAAGAGCTTTGAATGTAGGTTTTCTCTGTTTCTTTCTCATTAGTTGCATAGGATCGGATGGTGAAGATTTTATTCAAGAAATCAATAATGATATGCTTGAGAGAATTGAGTTGTCTAGTACACACATAGAAATGAAAATAGAAGAAGAGATACTTCTCTGCGATCTGTTAACGACCAAGCTATTGAGTGGACACGAAAAAAACATTTCGGTTATGCACTACCCTAGTAATATCACTGTTCCTGAGTATAATTGGATGAGTTCAGATCCACTGATTATGCAAGTCCGAGAAAATAAGCTTGTTGCAATTTTTCCTGGAGAGGCACGGCTCATTGTTAGAGTTAAAGGTATTAAAAAAGAAGCTTCTTGTTTAGTAACTGTAAAAGAATAAGCCTTTCAATATAGCCTTTTAAATGAGATCGGTGATACTTCAAAATCAGTTGAACGAACTTCTTCTTTGATAGAGAAAGAATTCCTTTACATTTAATTAGTAGGTTCAAATATTGCTAAAAATCAGCCACAAATAAGTAGAATATGACAAACAGAACAAGTGATGATGTTATAATAGAATTAAAACCTAATGAGGTTTTTGTTTTTGGCAGCAATCTATCTGGACATCATGGAGCTGGAGCTGCTAAAATAGCAATGAACAAGTGGGGCGCTGAATGGGGAAAAGGTGTAGGACTTCAAGGACAAACTTATGCCATTCCTACAATGCAAGGAGGAATAGAAACTATTAAACCCTATGTTGACAAATTCATTACTTTTGCTACAGAACATCCGGAACTCACTTTCCTTGTTACTGAAATAGGCTGTGGAATAGCCGGATTTACTCCTGAAATGATTGCTCCATTATTTAAGAAAGCAAAATCTATTGAAAACATTCATCTCTCCAAACACTTTTGGGAGGTTCTAAAAAATAGCTAGTTAAGTATTCTTGTTTTCAATACCACCTCGCTTTAATTTTGTATTTTTGCATCTATGAAAATAGTCCTCACTACGCTTAATGCAAAATACATACACACCTCATTGGCTTTAAGATGGCTGTATGTGGCTAATAAAGATTGCTTTGATATTGATTTTATTGAATATACTCTTAAAGAGAATATCGAAGTCATTGCAGATGAATTAATCTATACTCAAGCGGATATATTAGGTTTTAGTGTGTCTATTTGGAATGTTGAAAAAACAGCTACTCTAATAAAACAATTAAAAAAGAAAAATCCTAATCTCATTATCCTTATTGGTGGACCTGAAGTTAGTTATGAACCGGAATATTTCCTAACCAATTGGCCTGTAGACTATGTAATAAGTGGAGAAGGAGAATTTGTTTTAGGCGAATTACTAACCGAAATAGAAGCAAAAAGAGTACCTAATATTGAAGGGGTTTCCTCAAAAAATCACATTAGCAAGCAGGTAGTACAAGCAGATATCAATCGGTTAATCACTCTGGATTCACCTTATCGGCTGGAACGGGATAAGAAGGAATTAAAGCACCGTATGATATACTTTGAAACCTCCCGAGGGTGTCCTTATCAATGCCAATACTGTCTTTCTTCGCTTGAAAAAGGTGTTCGCTATTTTCCACCAGATTATATTCAAGATAACCTAACATACTTCATAGAGCAAGAATGTAAACAGATTAAATTTTTAGACCGAACTTTTAATTTAAATAAGACACACACCGAATTTGTTTTTGAGTTTTTAATTAATAACTATCGTCCCAACTTAAGTTGTCAGTTTGAAGTTTATGCTGATATTCTATCGGAAGAGTTAATTGAATATTTAAATAAAACTTTGCCTACAAACTTTTTCAGATTTGAAATTGGTATACAGTCCACCTATGAACCCACAAATTTAGCAGTAAAGCGCAGACAAAACTTTGAGGTTTTAGCAAAAAATGTACAGTTATTAATCGATGGAGGAAAGATAGATTTACATTTAGATTTGATTGCAGGATTACCCTTTGAAAGCTACTCTCGATTTATTCAATCGTTCAATGATGTGTTTCAACTTAAAGCTAAGGAGTTACAATTGGGATTCCTGAAGCTATTACGGGGAACCAATCTACGAAAACAAGCAGAAAAATATGGCTATATATATAGTAAAAAAGCTCCATACGAAGTCATAAAGAATAATGATATATCAGCCGATGAGTTAGATAAAATTCGACTAGCCGAATTTGCACTTGAAAAACTATGGAATAGCAACCGATTTTCAAGAACAATGGATTTAATTTTCTCAAACTATTATAATGGACAGTTTTATGAGTTCTTTTATGCTTTTGGCGTTTATTATCAAACTCAAGACTTACCCCAATTTGGTTATCAACTAGAAGATTTGTATTTATCAGTACATCAGTTTTTATTATCACAAAATATAAATATTCTACCTCAACTACGTACTGACTATTATCAAAACTTTAATATTCGTCCACGAGGATTTTGGGAGAGTGAGTTTACGAAAGAAGAGAAAAAACAATTACATTATCAGATTGGACAGGACAAGGATTTTTTGAAAAAACACAAACTCACTCGCAAGATAGTAGAAAAACAAATGAGTATCGATCTCTTTGATAATGATAAATACCTCTTAACTCGTTTTGGAACAAAGAAATCCAACTCAGACATTCATCCTACTTATGTATACCAATTTAAACCGAAGGCGAAGAACACCGTCACTTTGTGAATAGGTTGTTATTTTGAATTCTCCTATTTCCGATGTATTTTCCACATGACTACCTATACATGCGCATACATCATAATCTCCAACTTTTACAATACGTAAAGTTTGGCTTGCATCTTCGGGTAACTTACTTAAGTCTATTCTATTATCCGCGTCTTGTCTGTTTACAAATTCACAAGTTACCGATAAATGCAAGCCTATTACCTTATTCACTTGAATTTCTATAGCCGAAATATCGTCTTTCGTAAGTTCCTGATCTAAGTGATAATCGCATTTACTTTTTTTTCGCTCAATATGTGCATTGAACGATCGCGAACAACCAAACATTTGTACCATTGTAGCATTCAGAATATGTTCAGCTGTATGCATCGGAGGATACTCCTTTTTATCATGATTATTAAGTATCATTAATCTTGTCTGTTTATAAATGAAATAGAGTATAAGTTTCATATGATACAATTCTTATACTCTATTAATATATGATTACATAAAACGTTTTATTCTTCTAGAGGTTTCATATTGGTATAAACATTTTGAACATCCTCATCATCTTCTAATCTTTCAATCATCTTATCTAAGACCTCTCTTTGTTCAGGAGTTACTTCCGTTTCTGTTGTTGGAATACGAGTAAACTCAGAACTTAATATCTCATATTTATTTTCTTCTAAATAAGTATGTATGGCATTAAAAGAGTGAAATGGAGCGTAAATTGTTATTTCATTATTCTCAACTTCATACTCATCTTCTACACCAAGATCTATAAGTTCAAGAATTAAATCATCAATATCTAAATCTTCTTTTTTTGCAATAGTAAAAATCACTTTATGATCAAACAAGAAATCCAGACTACCACTAGTACCTAATGAACCATCAAATTTATTAAATACTGCACGTACATTCGCAACAGTTCGTGTTGTATTATCAGTAGCTGTTTCTACATATATTGCTATGCCATGAGGCCCATATCCCTCATAGTTCATCTCAACATAATCTTTTTGATCCTTTCCCATTGCCTTTTTTATAGCACGATCAATGTTCTCTTTTGGCATATTTTCACGTTTTGCCGTTGCAATTATAACACGCAAACGTGAATTAACTTCCGGATCAGAGCCACCTTCTTTAACAGCTATAGAGATTTCTTTTCCTAATCTTGTAAAAGTTCGAGCCATATTGCCCCATCTTTTAAGCTTTCTGGCTTTTCTATATTCAAACGCTCTTCCCATAATGGATTTTTATAATATTTATCTATAAGGTTATTTATCGTAAACTAGCGTTTAATTGTTTTTGGTATACATTAATTAAACGACTCATTACTTTATCTATAACCTTATCATTAAGTGTTTTTGTTTCATCTTGTAATAAGAAACTAACCGCATACGACTTCTTTCCTGACTCTAGGTTCTTTCCTTCATAAACATCAAATAAAGAAACCTCTTTCAGCAATTTTCTCTCAGTGTTATATGCCAGTTGTTTAATCTCTTCAAAAGTAACTGAAGAATCCACCAATAAAGCTAAATCTCGTTTTACTGCCGGATATTTAGATAATTCACTGTATTGAACTTTAACTTTACGAGTAGCATGTAATAAAGTTTTCCAATCTATATCTGCATAATAAACTTCATTCTCTAAATCAAATTCAGAAGCTATTTTTTTCGATACAATTCCCAACGTAGCTAAGATTTTTTCTCCTTTGGATAAGAATTGAAGAGCTGTAGTATAAATATCACTATCAAAGGTTTTAACTTTCCACTCTCCTTCATTTAATCCTAAACGAGCAAAAATATTTTCCACATATGCTTTCAGTTCATAAAATGAACTATTCTCATCAGGATGTGTCCAAGAATTAACAACTCTTTTTCCTGTAACCCATAGCCCCAAATGGAAATCTTCTGAATAGGGAGACAATGCTACATCTTCTTTTTTATTTTCTGCTGTATAATAATAACAATTACCAAACTCAAAAAATCTCAGATTATTATTCTTACGATGTACATTATATGAAAGACTAGTCAATCCTCCAAATAAAAGCGTTTGTCGCATACAGTTTAAATCGGCGCTGAGTGGATTCAACAGATGTACAAGTCGTTCTTTAGGATATGATTCCAAAGAATCATACAACACAGAACGGGTTAACGAATTATTCATTATTTCATTAAATCCAGCTCCAACTAATTGCTCTGAAACCAAGTTTTGTAATTTCTTCGATTCATCTGATGCACTTTTAGGTGTTAAGCTAGATTGCAATGTCAACCCTACCTCAATTTGGTTGTAACCATAAATACGTAGAATATCTTCAATAACATCTACATCACGACGAACATCTACACGATATGGAGGCACAGATAAGTGTAATTCCATATCAGTTTCCGTTTCTATTTTTACTTCCAAACTTTTCAAAATGCGTTTAACAGTCTCAATAGGAATAACCTGTCCTATTAGAGCATTCATTTTTTCTATGTTTAGAACGACCTTGAAATCGTTGAACTTTTCAGAAGTTACTGCTTTGATTTCTGAAGAAACGGTTCCACCGGCTAACTCTTGAATCATAATAGCAGCTAGCTTAAGACAGTAGATTACATTATTAGGATCAATGCCTCTTTCAAAGCGGAAGGATGCGTCAGTATTTAGCCCATGATAGCGAGCTGTTTTACGCACCCATGTTGGATGAAAGTATGCACTCTCTATAAATATATTAGTCGTCTCTTCTGTAGCTCCTGAGTTTTCTCCTCCAAAAACTCCTGCAATACACAATGGTTCACTTTCACTACATATCATTAAGTCTCTTGCAGATAACTTACGTTCCACTCCATCTAAAGTAGTAAAAGGAGTATTCTCCGGTAATGTTTTTACAATTACTTTATTACCTGATATTTTATCAGCATCAAAGCAATGCAAAGGTTGTCCATAGGCATGTAAAATATAGTTGGTAACATCAACCACATTATTTATAGGGCGTAATCCTATAAATCTAAGCTTATTTTTTAACCATTCAGGGCTCTCTTTTACAGTAACCCCCTTCATTGTAATTCCTGCATAACAAGGACAAGCTTCTTGATTATCAACTATAACAGGAATATCCAACTCTGTGTTGTCGACTTTGAATTGATCAACATTATATTTTTGTATCGTTGCATTCTCTCCTTGTTGAATCAAACAAGCTAAAACATCTCTTGCCACTCCGTAGTGAGAACAAGCATCAGCACGATTTGGAGTAATATCTATTTCAAGAATATAATCTTCCTCAACCTTGTAGTAATCTTTGGCAAGCATTCCTACTTGAGCATCACTAGGCAAAACAATAATACCATCACTGTTACTCCCTACTCCAATTTCTGTTTCTGAGCAGATCATCCCAAATGAAGGTTCTCCACGAATTTTGGCTTTTTTAATTTCAAATTCCTCATCACCATTATACAAAATACTTCCTACAGTAGCAACAACCACTTTTTGTCCTGCTGCAATATTAGGGGCTCCACAAACAATGTGTAAAGGTTCTTCTTTTCCAATATTTACGTCCGTAACATGTAAATGATCCGAATTAGAATGCTTAACACAGCTAAGGACCTCTCCTATTACTAATCCTTCAAGACCTCCTTTTATGGATTCCACTTTATCTACTCCTTCTACTTCTAAACCTGCAGAAGTTAAAATTTTAGCAAGTTCATTAGGCGACCAAGAAAAGTCTACATACTCTTTAAGCCAATTATAAGAGATATTCATATTATTGTATTTTTTATTTTATTTCTAAAAGAAACACAAAGTTAATAAGTTTTTCGCTTGAAAAAGAAGAAAGATTCATGTTTCTTTAACCCTAAACCAAAGAACAAAAACAAAATAGATTTTTAGGACAAACAACGATCTTTGTTCCATAGTTATTTATGACTATAATAGAAACCCTATTTTTCATTTAACACATGCTTTCTTGCTCTTTTTCATTTTAAAAAAGTGTGTAAAGATAGACTATTCAATAATTGGTCTATGTCATAACCTTCTTCGGTCCTAGACCGAGCACCCTTCAGTCCTAGACCGACAGGCCTTCGGTCTAGGACCGTTCAACACCTCATCCACAAGACATGAGAGAAGGGTAAAAAGAAGCTAAGGTTATTCAATAAAAAAAATAAAATTAAACAAAAAAAACCCTCACAAAAATATATGAGGGTGTTTGTCATTAACAAATATTATAACACTGTTTTTTACTTATAAAATAAACTTGGGTTCTAATTATTTAGTAAATCAGCTAATATTCTAGGTAAATAAAAAGTCTTATTTTTGTCAATATATACAGCAACTGACCCTATGTTAAATGGACTATCATTTAAGTAGGCTACCGATTGAAAGGCCTTAACCTTAAACTCATTTTCTCCTTTACGTACAACTAGAGTTGGTTCTTTGCTGTCTAGATTGACAATTGTTATTTCACTACCAACAAAAACATCAGTATGTTTCACAAAAATTTGCTCAGTCAATTCAGGAAGAGTTGTTTTCAATCCCAAAGCATCACATAAGTAATGATTTATTTCAATATTTGTATTTAAGCCTAAAGGCACTTCACCGTTAGGATGATAAGCAGCTAAAAACACATCCTCTCCCGTATGTCCAAAAGAAGTGAATCCAAAATAAGTGTGTTTATTCATAATATCTATTAATACCTGACGAACAGACTCTTTAGTTCTTTTCTTTTTAGATTTTATCCAAGGAGAGTTTTTTGCATTTAATATTCTGTTCAATTCATTCGCAGATAAATCTAAAGAGGTTTTTTCTTTAACTATTTGTTTTATATTCTCTTGTTTCTCTTTTAGCAAGAGTCGTCCTAAACCTTCACTAGTCATTTTATATTTAGAAACTGCACCAAATAATTTCTCAAGACTAGCTCTGTCATACCTATCCAAATCATGACGTCCAATAGTAAAACCACTATTACCATGATCAGGTAAAATAACTACGCTGGTATTTTTATTTTTCTTTGCAAAATCAATAACTGCACCTACAGCCTCATCAAAAGCTAAAAATTCGGTTATACAACCCACTGCATCATTAGCATGAGCCGCCCAGTCTACTTTACTTCCTTCAACCATCATAAAGAAACCTTTAGGGTTTTCTGATAAAATAGAAAGAGCTTTTTCGGTCATTTCACGCAATGAAGGAAACTTAGTTTCATCACGATCCAAATCATAAGGCAATGACATTTTGTTTAGTAACGCCCAGCTTTTCCCCTTAATTTCTTGAAACGAAGCTAAGTCGTTTTCAATGTAATTTATGCCTTTACTGTTTAGATGATTAATTAGCTCTTTATTCATTAATTTACTACCTCCGGCAAAGACAACATCTAAGTTTTGATTAACAATCTGTGGAGCTATACAATCGTATGCTCCTCTATTATAATGATGAGCAGAGCAATCTGCAGGAGTTGCATGAGTAAACTCACAAGTAACCACTAAGCCGGTAGATTTTCCTTGTTCAATACGAGCAGCTTCTAACAATGTAGCTAAAGGTTGATAAGCCATAGATGCATCTACTTCTACCAAATCATTCACTTCATCTTTCAAAGGATAGATGGCTACATTTCCCGTTTGCTGTGGCATACCTGTCATATAACAAGAGGTAGTTGGAGCAGAATCTCCGATAGGAGCATTAGATGAATGAGTTTTAACAAATCCACAAAAATAAGGATCAATATTCAAACTACTACCTAATCCATTAAAAATTTTATACCACCTTGCAGCAGTAACTACTCCCATAGAAGTCCCATCAGGAATCATTACAATTACATTTTTTGATGGAGTAACTTTGGTTCTATAAGGTTCATATTTATAAGTTTGAGCAGAAACGCAAGTAATGGATAAGAGTATTAAGACCCATGAAAAACAAAGCTTTTTCATTTTTTGTATAGTTATTAATGGTTAATATAAGAGTTTATTCATATTCTCAGAAGTGCTAAATATACACCTTTTTTATAGAACCAACTGATTTATAAATAGATGAAAAATAATGCTTATGGAGTTTTCTTGTCTATAACAAGATAGATAACCCCAGAAGAAAAAAGTACAATAAACTAACAATCAACAAGATAAGCAGATAAAAAAAGAAAATCAAACTTGATATTAAATCTTTACATACTTTCCACCTTCGTCTTTAAAAAACAATAAAATCAAGTCAAACTATTCAGTTTCAATCATATTTCGTATTTACTATTTTAGACAATTCAAGCACATCTTTTCAAAAAGATAGATGACTTGTAGGGCATATTTAATCCTTTAGCTTCAAGGTTCATACCACTTTAGAATACGTTCTAACTTCTATTTACTAAAATGAAGATTAATTAGTAAGACTCAATTTATTTTTTGTTGTATATTTGCCACAAATGAAGAAAATAATATTCACAATTATATTAGTATCTACTTTTGCAACACTAACATTCGCCCAGGTAGATCGTCCACGCCCTACAAACCCTAATCATCAGTACGATGAATTTGGAAATATTGTAGACCAATTTGGTAATCAACTGGACCCATCCATGATTCCAGAGGAGTTAGATAGTGCTAATGTAGAAATTAAATCACTTGCACCTAAACTTTACATGTGGACTATAGATGACAAGTTAGGAAACAGAACTATTGTTGATGTGGATACTACTCACCATCACTTTCAGAACTCAAATCTTGTAGAGGGTTATAAAGGACATTATAATTATTTGGGAAATCTAGGGTCTCCCCGTTATAATCGTATCTTCTTTTTGAGAAAGAATACAGATAGACCGTTTTTTATAGCTCCTTATTCTGATTTTTTCTTTTCTCCTGAAGAATTCAAATTCACCAATAGTAATATTCCTTACACCAACTTAACCTATTATAAAGCGGGAAGTAAAATAAATGGTGAAGAACGATTTAAATCTTATTTCTCAGTGAACGTAAATAAACGTTTGGCTGTTGGGTTCAACATTGATTATTTATATGGACGGGGGTACTATCATAGTCAGTCTACAGCATTTTTTAACGGAGGAATATTTGGTAGCTACATTGGAGATAAATACCAAATGCATGCAATGTATAATAACTTCTCTTTAAAAATGGCAGAGAATGGTGGGATTACAGATGATAAATACATTACAAACCCTGAGGAAATGGCTGAAGGAAAAAACAACTTTGAACCTCAGAATATCCCAACTCACTTAGAGAGTACATGGAATAGGAATACAAACTTTTATATCTACTTAAATCATAAATACAATTTAGGTTTTTATAAAGATGTGCTCCATGTGAGTGAGGAAAATGATTCTGTTTATAAAGAAGAATTCATTCCTGTTACTCGTTTTTTCCACACTTTAAAGGTAGATAGAAATCGTCGAAGATTCACGTCTAACAATGAGCCAAAAGATTATTATGCAAACACATACATTAACACCTACGATAGAAAAAATGGAGATATAATAGAAACAGTAAACCATAACGTAAGCAATGACTCTACTACTTACATGGGGATTAAGAACACTTTTGGAGTTTCTCTTATGGAAGGATTCCATAAATATGCTAAATCAGGACTTACTGCTTATGTATCTCATAAAATAAGTAAGTATGATTTAATGAATAGAGACTCTGTTACTGTGAATAACTACACAGAAACCGAATTGTATGTAGGTGGTGAGTTAGCCAGACGCCAAGGTAAGATATTTAATTATAATATTACTGCAGAAGTGGGGGTTGCAGGGATAGCTGCGGGAACTTTTCAAGCTGATGGAAACATCGATCTTAACTTTAAACTAGGAAAAGATACGGTGAACTTTATAGCTAAAGGTGGCATTTCAAGGATAAAACCCAATTTCTATATGCGAAGATATCATTCCAATCACTTTTATTGGGATGAAGGGACTGACTTCAAAGAATTAAGTAATGAAATAAACTCTCGCGTGGAGGGAGAACTGAATATTAGTAATTGGAGAACCAATATAAAGGCCGGTTTCCAAAACATAAAGAACTACACTTATTTCAATAGTCATGCGTTGCCGGAACAAGAAGGGAGCAATATACAGGTTCTATCGGCCACCCTGAATCAAAATTTCAAGTTGGGCATACTTCATTTAGATAATGAAATTACATGGCAAAATTCAAGTAACAATAGAGTGCTACCTCTCCCTAAACTATCTTTATATCACAACTTATATTTGAAAGCTAAGCTCGCAAAAAAAGTTTTAAGTGTGGAGTTAGGTGCAGATATTCGCTATTTCACTAAATACAAAGCCTTGGCTTATACCCCTGCTATACAGAACTTTCATTTACAAAGTGAAAATGATCAAGTGGATATAGGAGGTTACCCCATAATTAATGTCTATGCCAATTTACATCTGAAACGAACACGTTTTTTTGTTATGTTCTATCATGTGAATCAGGGTTCAGGTAGTTCAAACTACTTTTTAAGTCCACACAACCCAATTAACCCTAGACTTCTTAAATTAGGCGTTTCTTGGAACTTCTATGACTAAAACACAATACATTATGATTGTTAGCAAAAATAAATATTGGCATTACCTATTGATAGCTTTTGCTGGTGCATTAATTAGTACTTGCCTTTCTAATAAAAAAAAGAAAAGTGAGATACAAATTAGAGATTATCAAACTATAATCAATGAGGGAACACTTAGAGTTGCTACTGAATATAACACTATTGCCTATTATGTTGACTCCGATTCTATTAAAGGATTTCATTATGAACTTATTAATGCTTTAACTAAAGAGAAAGGACTAAAAGTTCAAATAACCCCTTTGATGTCTGTTACCGACAGACTTCAAGGTCTACAAGAGGGTAAATTCGATTTAATAGCCTATGACATACCTACAACTTCCATATTAAAAGACTCCATACTATTAACCACCCCAATCAATAGAAGTAAACAAGTTTTAGTACAGCGAAAACCAGTAGAAGGTGATACTACACCATTCATAAATAACCAACTGGACTTGGCACATAAAACTTTACATGTGGTAGAAAATTCTCCGGCTTTATTACGCATAAATAATTTAAGTAATGAAATTGGAGACACTATTTACACAAAGGAGATCAAGAAATATGGATCAGAACAACTCATGGCTTTAGTAGCCCATAAGGAAATTGATTATGCAGTCTGTAATGAAAACATTGCAGAAGCATTAATTGACTCCTTTCCTCAATTAGATATTAACACACAAATTAGTTTTACTCAGCTATATTCGTGGGCAGTAAATAAGAAATCTGTTGAACTAGCAGATTCATTAAATACTTGGTTAGACTCTTATATGAACACCAAAGAATTTAAGAAGTTATATAATACCTACTATAATCGTTAATACTACAACCCTTATCTTCATAAAATAAGCTTACTATATCAAGCGATAAATAAGAGTTCCGAAGAAAAACTAAGGAAAAGAGGAAAATTTAATCCTGAAAATCTCATTTTCTATCAAAATAAATCTAAGACTCAGTTATATAGACAGTTGCACTCAAAACGGCAGCAGAACGTTCTATTGCTGTCCACCTTTTGTCGAAAAGAAAAACAGAAGAATTAGAGCTCACAAACAGGCTCATACAAATTCTAATAGAAGAAAAAAGTCTATATACCAAAATTGAAATTTGTTTAGCTTTACAAGAAGGCAAAGAAGAAACGGCTAAACTACTAATTGCATATCTAGGAAAAATCGGAGAAAATCAACATAAAAAAATCCCAAGTCGGTCTTCAAGGAAAAAGAGCTATCCCCTACCAGAGATATAATAGCACGTACATTAGCTAAAATGGACACCTGTATATCTCCATTATTACATGATGAACTAATGAGTAATGATGAAGATAAGCTAGCGAAACTAATAGATTCTATTGGATTTATGACTTTTTATAATAATCAATTAGCTTCAAAGAATCACTTTAATAAGTTATTGAACTTATATAACAAGACAGAAAACATATTGATTCAGTGGAAGCTAATCATCTGTTTCTCTGCTTTTCCCATAAAGCAATCAAAAGAAAAACTAAAAAGTATTATAAAAGAAAATAAACATTCTCTTTTAGTTGAAGAAGCAAATCGGTCATTAAAAATTATTGGGTAAGAGAAAAAAATAATTTTTATTTGTATTTCTATTCTTTGACAAAGAAATAGCAAACAGAGAATTATAACATTATAAACAACAGTTAGAATGTTTATACTCTATTTATAACCCAGGCTCCTATTTTAAACTATTAAAGCACAATATTCTCTTTCCAGGTATTACGAATAAAAAAAAAGTTTACATATGGTCAAAATTCCATTGATAAGTATTATTTTACATAGAATAAAGCTTGGGTTCATATTATATTTGTCTAAATGATTATTCTTAAATTTAACATTTATAAAATGAAAAAAAGACTAACCTTAATTTTATTTGCTGTTATTCTATGTATGAACATGAATGCAAGCATTGCTAAATCTGAAAGAGAAAAATACAATTTTAATTCTAATTGGAAAGTTTTAGTTGGTAATCCAAAAAATGCTGAACAAGAAAATTTCCAGGATGATAATTGGAAAAAAGTCACAATACCTTATGCTTGGAATGAAGATGATGCTTTTCGACTTGCAATTCATGAAATACGTACAGGTATAGCTTGGTATCGCAAACAATTTACGTTACCCTTAGATAAAAAAGACAAGAAAATCATTCTTGAATTTGAAGGATTACGTCAAGCAGGTGAAGTTTACATTAATGGAAAAAAAATGATTCTTCACGAAAACGGTGTTATGGCTTTTGGAATAGACATCACAAATGTGGTATATTTTGGAGATAAAGCGAACACCATTGCTGTAAAAACCGACAATTCATGGGATTACAAAGAGAAAGAATCTGGGGTTAGGTTTCAGTGGAACGACAAGAATTTCAATGTACCATATGGAGGTTTAACAAAAAACATCATTCTTCATATAACCCCAAAAGTATATCAAACACTCCCCTTATATAATAATTTAGGAACTACAGGAGTATATATATATCCCAGTGATATTAATATAGAAAAGAAAACAGCAGTAATTAATGCTGAGTCTGAAGTGAAAAACGAATCTGATACACCAAAACGTATACGATACTCCGTTTCCATAAAAGATATGGATGATAAACAAATAGCTAGTTTCTCAGGGCAAACTAAAACAGTACAACCAGGAGAAACTATTACCTTAACAGCATCCAAAAAAGTATCTAATTTAAATTTCTGGAGTTGGGGATATGGGTATCTTTATACTGTTACAACTTCGTTATCAGAAAACAACAACGTTATTGATGCCGTAGAAACCAAAACAGGGTTTAGAAAAACACATTTTGGTGATGGTCTAGTAAAATTAAATGATCGTGTTATACAATTAAAAGGTTATGCCCAAAGAACAAGTAATGAGTGGCCTGCAATTGGTTTATCCGTTCCTGCTTGGCTTAGTGATTATTCAAATAGCATGATTATTAAAGGGAATGGAAACTTCGTAAGATGGATGCATGTAACTCCATGGAAGCAAGATGTTGAGTCATCTGATAGAGTCGGGCTTATCCAAGTAATGCCAGCTGGTGATTCAGAAAAGGATGTATTCGACCACAGATGGGAACAACGTAAGCAATTAATGCGTGATGCTATTATCTACAATAAAAACAATCCTAGTATTTTATTTTATGAGTGTGGAAATGAGTCTATATCAGAGGAGCATATGGCAGAAATGAAATCTATTCGAGATAAATATGATCCCAAAGGAGGTAGATCCATTGGCTCAAGAGAAATGTTAGATATAGATATTGCTGAATGGGGAGGAGAAATGCTTTACATAAATAAAAGTGCAAAGCACCCTATGTTTGCGACAGAATATTGTAGAGATGAGGGATTACGTAAATATTGGGATTCTTATTCTTTCCCTTATCACAGAGAAGGAGCAGGTCCACTTCATCGTGGTGCTGATGCTAGTATTTATAATCACAACCAAGATATGTTTGCAGTTGAATTAATTCGCCGTTGGTTCGACTATTATGAAGCACGCCCAGGTACAGGAACGCGTGTAAGTTCCGGAGGAGCTAAAATTATATTTTCAGACTCTAATACACATTTTAGAGGAGAAGAAAATTACCGTCGCAGTGGAGTAACTGACCCTATGCGTATACCAAAAGATGCCTATTTTACTCATGAAGTAATGTGGGATGGATGGGTAGACTTAGATAATTATCACACCCATATTATCGGACACTGGAATTACCCTCATAACGGTACAAAAGATCGTAGTACAGTTAAAGACATATATGTTGTTTCTGCTGCTCCTGTAGTTAAGTTATTTCTAAACGATAAGTCTATTGGTGAAGCAGTAAAAACACATCAATTCTTAAATACATTTAAAGATATAACATATGAGCCAGGAACATTAGTGGCCATTAGTTACGATGAGAATGGTAAAGAGCTCAGTAACGATAAGCTTGAAACTGTAGGAAATCCTGTTGCAATTAGAATGCAAGCGATTACTTCTCCTAATGGCATGCTTGCAGATGGAGCAGATTTAGCACTTATTGAAGTCGAAGTTGTTGATTCTGAAGGACGTAGATGTCCACTTAATAATGATGTCATAAACTTTGAGATTGATGGTCCTGCAGAATGGAGGGGAGGAATTGCTCAAGGTCCTGATAACTTCATATTATCTAAACGCTTACCTGTTGAATGTGGTGTTAATAGGGTATTGGTTCGTTCAACTACTCAATCAGGAAAAATCACAGTAAAAGCTAGCTCTGGTATACTAACACCTGCTACGATTCAAATTGAAACTACGCCTATTACAGTAAATAGTGGTTTAGGTGAGCTTTTCCCTGGAAACAATTTACCTTCGTATCTAGAGAAGGGACCAACACCTAAAAGTCCATCATTTAAAACTAGCCGCATAGCTATACCTATAAAATCAGCAACAGCTGGTTCTAATCAAGATATCGTTTCACGAAGCTATGATGATAATGAGTTATCGGAATGGCATAATGATGGTAGATTGAATAATGCTTGGATTACATATAAACTAAATAAAAAAGCTAATATCAATCAAGTATCCATGAAATTGACTGGTTTTAGACGTCGTTCATATCCTATAGAGATATATGCAGGAAAAGATTTAGTATGGAGTGGAATGACTGAAAAAAGTTTAGGGTATACAACAGTAGGTATTAAAGAAACAAACACAGATGAGATTACAATAAAGCTAAAAGGATCAACAGAGGAATCTGAAGCTTTCAGTCAAATCATAGAACTTGTACAGCCTGTGGCTAATGACATGGATCTTCTTAAAGCAAAAGATGGAGATAAGACCGGCAATGAATTAAGAATAATTGAGATAGAGTTTTATGAAAAGGCTAAATAAGTAAAATAATTTTCAGAAAGAAACAAATGCTTAAATTATAAAAACGCCCCTAAAGTTGAAATATAAGCTTTAGGGGCGTTTTTATAATTCAAAAGAATAATTTAATAAATATTACTTTTAAAGAATAAATTCATCACTAAATAATATTTAAATAAAATTTCAGATATGTATAAAGATATATTTTTTGCTAACTCTAAATTATAGAAAGAATAGCAACATTATATAAAGATTGAAGCAAAATAACCAATGGTCTCCATTGATTAGTATTAAAAGAGATGTCAATAATATACTTTGATTATAGCTTATAGCAACTATTATTCAATAAAATAATTCTTCTTTATCTATTAGAAACTTAAACCAATAATTTAATATATGAAACTGAAAATCTTAATTGTCATTTTTGCTATTATAGGGAGTTTTACATTTATAAGTTGTAATAATAAAACCTCAAAAGAGTCAGAAGAATACACTCCATTATCACAAGAAGAGCTCAACCAACCTTTATCTAAAAAGGAAATTATAAAGATAGCAACTTTAGTTAATGACTATTTTATGACAAAATATCCTGATGTAGGAGCTCCTTCATATGTAGGTGGTAAACAAAGAGATAGCAAAATTTGGACACGAGGTGTATACTATTCGGGATTATTAGCATTACACAAACAAGAACCTAACTCCAAGTGGTTAAATTACGCTTTAGATTGGGCTAATTTTCATAACTGGAAAGCAGGTATTGATAATGCGAGTAGACATGCTGACTATCAATGCTGTGGGCAAGCATATCTAGACTTATATATGTTAGATATTTCTCAAACAGAAAGAAAAGATCACATAAAAGAGTTGATTGATGATATGTTGGCTACTGATAAAATTGATGATTGGCATTGGGTAGATGCTTTGTATATGGCTATGCCAATATTTGCACAACTAGGATCAATTGAAAATGATAGTCGTTATTTTGAACGAATGTATGAAATGTATATGTACACTCGTAATCAACAAGGAGGAGAAGATAAAGGCGGTGGAAAACCTTTATTTAACGAAGCGGATGGATTGTGGTATAGAGACTATCTTTACGATCCACCGTATGTAGATTTAGTAGAAAAAGATAAACCTTGTTATTGGTCACGTGGCAATGGATGGGCATATGCTGCTTTAGCTAGAGTTTTTCAGTATTCTTCAAATGATTTACCACATAAAAATCAATATATAGAAGATTTTAAATTGATGTCTGAGTCATTAATTAACTGTCAAAGATCGGATGGATTTTGGAGCGTAAGCTTAGCTGCTCCTTCTAACACAGGAGATCCTCTTTCACCCGGACCTGAAACATCTGGAACAGCACTATTTATTGCGGGTATGGCATATGGTATTAATACAGGTATTTTAGATTATGATACATATCTACCTGCAGTTGTTAAAGGGTGGAATGCATTATGTAAAATATCTGTTCAAAAGAATACCGGTTTACTTGGTTATGTACAAGGAGCTGGTTCAGAACCTGAACATGGACAACCTACACAAGCGAATAAAGTTCCTGATTTTGAGGATTTTGGTATAGGATGTTTTTTGTTAGCTGCTGCTGAAGTTTATCAGTTGGCAAACAATTAATATTTGTATAATTTTAGTATTCTCCGGAAAATTCATCCAGAGTTTAGAAATAATACATTTTGAAAAGGGACTCTCACTCTAAGTGTATGATTTCCTGGAATTTGGGTTAGATTTTATTCTTAGATTCTAACCTTTTTTTTGTATAATATCAAGAACAGATTTAAGATCACTCCCCAATTTCTAATGGCCATCGACCACTTCTTGGTTACTTTTCCAACTGTTAAATATACTGATTTCATAACAGCTTAATCGGTTGGGAACGATAATTTATTAATAGCTTTCATGTCTTGAGTAAAAGCTTTTTTATCTTTCCAAACCACATACA
Source organism: uncultured Bacteroides sp. (assembly GCA_964528875.1). Taxonomy (GTDB): domain Bacteria; phylum Bacteroidota; class Bacteroidia; order Bacteroidales; family Bacteroidaceae; genus Bacteroides_E. The sequence continues at coordinate 31,255 of CAZGUI010000026.1, forward strand.
TACCTTTATTGTCCGATAAAATATGGATCTTTGCTCATGGCTGATATTTTATAATTCAAAAATAATATAAGCCAAAAAGGTCGAGTTCTCAAAGCGTTGAGATACCTCGACCTTACTTTTTTAGAAAAAACTTTTATCGGACAACAAAGCTTTAGAAGTCTTAACGCACATATAATTATAAAAAGGGTGCTATAAGCATAAAACTTACTAGCACCCTTTTTATAGTCACATTTTTATTTCTATAAATCATTCGCTGATAAGTAGCGCTCTGCTTCCATAGCAGCCTTACACCCACTTGCAGCAGCAGTAACTGCTTGTCTGTATATTGAATCAGCAACATCACCTGCAGCATATACACCTGGTATTTTTGTTATCGGTGTACCGGGTTCTGTGATAATGTATCCCACCTCATCGGTTTCTAAATAAGGTTTAAACACCTCCGAGTTTGGTGTGTGTCCAATAGCTAAAAAGAATCCTGCAATGGGAAGATCATAGGTTTTCTCATCAGCTTCTCCTTTTTTGTAAACTAACTTCACGCCTTCAACTCCGTTATTTCCATACAGACCAATGGCATTATGCTCATATAAAACTTCTATGTTTTTATTCTTTGCTACACGATCTTGCATTATTTTTGAAGCTCTTAAGTGATCTTTTCTAACAATCATATACACCTTTGAAGCTAAACTTGCTAGATACAATGCCTCTTCACAAGCAGTATCTCCTCCTCCAACTACAGCAACCTCTTGGTTACGATAGAAAAAACCATCACATGTCGCACAAGCACTAACTCCCATGCCTGAGTATTTAACTTCATCCTCTAATCCTAAATATTTGGCTGTAGCTCCAGTTGCAATAATCAAGACATCTGTTTCTATCACTTTTTTCTCATCGATAGTCACACGATAAGGTGCCTGTGACAAATCAGAACTAGTGGCTAAACCAAAACGAATATTTGCACCAAAACGCTCTGCTTGTTGTTTCAAGTCGCCCATTAATTCTCCGCCACTAATTGATTGAGGATAACCGGGAAAGTTTTCCACATCCGTGGTAGTAGTTAACTGACCTCCAGGCTGTAAACCTTCATATAATACAGGGCTCAAATTTGCTCTTCCTGCATAAATAGCAGCAGTATATCCTGCTGGCCCTGACCCGATGATTAAACATCTTACTTTTTCTATATCACTCATTTCTATTGTTTTATTTAATTATTCTTAATGTTATTACCTTAAATCAATGACATCAACCAAGGGATATTTTGACTCATCAAACTGAAAATAGGAACGATCATATTTTTTATTCAAATGATATTCTTTCACTGTAATCTCTGTCTCTGTCCTATCTTGAAGCCTAACTTTTAGATACAGAGGTAAATGACTTGTCTTATCTATATATAATACAACAGACTCAATATCTCGATCTTTCTTTAAGCTTCTCAAAAGCACCTCCACAACTTGCTTCGACTTATAGTTGGTGGTATTACCTATGGCGTAGGAAAAACCTTTTTTATAACTTAAAAGTAAGCGATAAGGATTGATAGACTCCAACTCCTCTTCAGTAGGATTTATAATATTAACCTCTTCGTTGACTAACAAATAACTCCACTGTGTTTTTCCATCAAACCAACTTTTCAAATCGGGAGTTTCCAATTTAAAACAATCTTCTTGTAGAAATAAAAGTCCATTCGACTTATCTACAAAACGTTGATCTTTTGTTGTTACTACAGTAAAACTAACCTGAACGCCTCCACTAGAATGGATTTGCTCAGCTGTTTGGTCTAGTATTTTACGAGCTTGTTTGGATTGTTGTCCCCATAATGTACTCACTAAAAGAAACAACACAACAGTACTAACTATTCGTTTCATCGTACCTATTAACATCTATAGATTATAAATTGTTCAACTTCATAGATAAATCAGACTCATTTAAGCATAACACTTCACGAGGCTTGCTACCTTCGCTGGGACCTACTACCCCAGCTGCTTCCAATTGATCCATTATACGTCCTGCACGATTGTAACCAATAGAAAACTTGCGTTGCAACATAGATGTCGATCCTTGTTGTTGTAATACTACCATTATAGCCGCATCATCAAATAGTGGATCTAAGTTGGTCATATCGACCTCACCTGGAGCCAGTTCTGTTTCTTCATGGAACTCAGGTAATTCAAAAGCTTGAGTATATCCCTGTTGTTTTGCAATGTATTTTGTGATTTCATCCACTTCGGGTGTATCAATAAATGCACACTGAACACGAATAGGGTCTGCACCTTGTAAAAACAACATATCACCACGTCCAATCAGCTGATTTGCACCCGGACGGTCTAAAATAGTACGAGAATCCATCATTGAAGATACACGGAAAGCTACACGAGCAGGGAAGTTGGCTTTAATTGTACCTGTAATAATATTTGTAGTAGGTCTTTGGGTAGCAATCACCATGTGTATTCCTACAGCACGAGCCAACTGAGCTATACGTGCTATTGGCAATTCTATATCCTTACCGGCAGTCATAATCAAATCTCCAAACTCATCAATAAC
>CAZGUI010000027.1:0-32975 GCA_964528875.1 uncultured Bacteroides sp.
AACTTGAAGGTGTAAGTTTAACTATTGAAACAAAAGTAAGCTCTACAGGTACAATTTTTGGTTCTGTGACCAACATCCAAATTGCTGAAGAGTTAGAGAAGTTAGGTCATGAAGTAGATCGTCGTTTAATCCTAGTTAAAGGTGTAAAAGAAGTAGGCGAATACATAGCAACAATAAAACTGCATAAAGAGGTAACTGTGGAAATTCCTTTCACTGTTAAAGCTGAAGGTACAGAAGTTGCTGCTAAACCTGAAAAAAAGAATGAAGAAGTAAAAGAAGAAGAGTAATTCTACCTTTTATTTAGAATAAATAAAAATCCCACTGAAGAACTACTCAGTGGGATTTTTTTGTTTTCTAAATTAGAACCTCTAAGAATATGTTCTATATTATTAATAAATAATGATAACTTTACGCTGAATAAATGCATTATGATAGATTCTACTATATTTAAAGATAAAAAAGTAGCTTTTTATACTTTGGGATGTAAATTAAACTTTGCAGAAACTTCCACTTTTGGTAAAATCCTGAATGAAGTCGGATATCGTACAGCTAAAGAAGGTGAGTTAGCTGATTTATGTATTGTTAATACCTGTTCAGTAACTGATGTCGCTGATAAAAAGTGTAGACAAGCTATTCATCGACTAATAAAACAACATCCTTCAGCTAAAATAATTGTTACAGGTTGTTATGCACAACTTCAACCCCATGAGGTTGCTCAAATAGAAGGTGTTGACTTGGTGATTGGTGCTGAACAGAAAAAGGATTTTTTAATTTATTTGAGTCAATTAGATGATAAAGATGGGGTTGAGGTTTACACTTCTCCTTTAAAAGATATAAAAACATTTGTTCCATCATGTTCTAAAGGTGATCGAACACGTTACTTCTTGAAGGTACAAGATGGGTGTGATTATTTTTGTACCTACTGTACTATTCCTTATGCCAGAGGTTTCAGTAGAAGTGGAACTATTGATTCCATTCTTAAACAAGCTGAGCAAGTTGCAGAAGAGGGTGGGAAGGAGATTGTTTTAACCGGGGTGAATACGGGAGATTTTGGTAAGAATACAAATGAAAGCTTTATAGATTTGATTAGTCAATTAGATGAAGTAAATGGTATTGAACGTTTCCGAATCTCATCAATAGAGCCTAATTTATTAACAGACGAGATAATAGATTTTGTAGCTCAGTCAAAGCGTTTTATGCCTCATTTTCATATCCCCTTGCAATCGGGGAGTGACGAAGTACTTAAGTTAATGCACCGTCGTTATGACACAACACTTTTCTCTCATAAGATTGAACGCATAAAAGAAGTTATGCCCCATGCTTTTATTGGTGTAGACGTAATTGTTGGTACACGTGGTGAAACGGATGAATATTTTACTGATGCGTATGAATACATAAAAGGTTTAGATTTTTCTCAACTTCATGTTTTTAGTTATTCTGAAAGAGCTGGAACTTTAGCTTTAAAAATAGATCATTGTGTTTCGCCTGAAGAAAAGAAAGAACGCAGTCACCTTCTTTTGGAGTGTTCAGAGGAGAAAAGAAGACGTTTTTATAAACAGTTTATAGGTCAAACACTACCTGTTCTTTTTGAACACTCTAAGTCCCAAGAGATGATTGGTGGTTTTACTCCAAATTACATACGTGTAGAAGTTCCTTACAATACTGACTTGGATAATGAAATTTGTCTCGTGAAACTTATTGAGTTGAATGAAGATCAATCGGCTATTCGAGGTGAAATAATTTATTGAATATGAAATCACGTCTTATCTACTATCTCGTATATTCGGGAATGTGGCTTTTAGCTTCTCTACCCTTGAGTTGCTTATATGTTCTTTCAGATGGACTGTATTATATATTATATTATGTAATAGGTTATCGTCGAAAGGTAGTTCGTACAAACTTAACTAAGTCCTTTCCTGAGAAAGAAACCATTGAAATTGTTCGTATTGAGAAAAAGTTCTATCATTATATCTGTGACTATTTTCTAGAAGAAGTTAAGCTGCTTAAAATGACTCCTGAAGAGCTATTAAGACGTATGACTTATATTAATAAGACTGAGTACTTGCAGAAAATTGAAGAATATGGGGGGATAGTTTTATTAATACCCCATTATGCAAACTTTGAGTGGATCACTGGTATGGGAATGATAATGAAGCCAGATCATGTTCCGGTTCAGGTTTATAAGCCTTTGAGTAATCCTTATCTTGATAAATTATTCTTAAAGTTAAGATCTCGATTTGGTGGTTATAATGTAGCTAAACACTCTACAGGACGTGAACTTCTTAAGCTTAGACGTGACAATAAAAAAATGGCAATCGGATTAATAACAGATCAATCTCCTAGTGCTGTAGATTCTAGACATTGGACTACATTCTTAAATCAAGAAACAGCATTTATGAGTGGTGCGGAGCGTATAGCTAAGATGCTTAAATTTCCTGTTTTTTACTGTGAATTAAAAAGGTTAAAAAGAGGTTATTGTGAAGTATCATTTGAGCTACTGACTGATTTTCCACAGGATTTACCGGATGGAGAAGTGACTGAGCTTTTTGCAAAGAAAGTAGAAAACACCATAATGCGTGAACCTGCGTATTGGTTTTGGTCGCATAAACGTTGGAAACTAAAAAAAGAAGATGAATCAAAAAAATAGAGTAGGGGTTGTTATCTTGAATTGGAATGGAAAGAAGGTTTTAGAACAATATCTTCCTTCAGTGATTCAGAACTCAGAAAATGAAGGAGTTGTAATCTATGTTGTAGATAATGGCTCTACTGATGATTCTGTTTCTTGGATTCAGAATACCTATCCTACTGAGATTGAACTCATTCTTTTCTCGGAAAACAAAGGCTATGCCGGGGGGTATAATGATGCCTTAAAGCAGTTGACTTGTGAATATGTAGTATTGCTTAATTCTGATGTTGAAGTTGCTTCAGGTTGGCTTACACCCTTAATATACTATATGGATGAACATCCTGAGATCGTTGCATGTCAACCTAAAATTAAAAGTTGGAAAGAAAAGGACTATTTTGAGTATGCGGGTGCTGCGGGAGGATTTATTGATAAATACGGTTATCCCTTTTGTCGAGGGAGAATCTTCTCTACTCTTGAGAAAGATGTAGGACAATATGATGCCCCAATATCTGTTTTTTGGGCAACGGGTGCTGCCTTATTTATTCGATTACAAGATTTTCTGTCTGTAGGAGGTCTCGATCCTCGTTTTTTTGCACACATGGAAGAGATTGATTTGTGTTGGAGGCTTTTGGCTCGTGGAAAAAAAATAATGTGTATTCCTGCTAGTGAAGTTTATCATTATGGAGGAGCAACTTTAGATCAGGAGAATCCTCGAAAAATATATCTTAATTTTAGAAATAATCTGTTGATGTTGTATAAGAATGTTTCTGATGAAGACTTCAATAAGCTAATGTGTATGCGTTGGTTTTTAGATTATATAGCTAGCTTCTTTTTTCTGCTGACGGGAAGTTTCTCTAAGATGAAAGCAGTATGGAAGGCAAGGAAAGACTTTCAGAAAATTAAAACCCAATTTTATTCTGACAGGGTTGAAAACTTAACCAAAACTTCATGTTATAATATCCTAGAACAGAAAAAATATAGTATTTTAGTTAAATATTACTTCATGCGTAAGCGTAAGTTTTCAGACTTAATGGATGATTCACACATTAAAAATAGATAATATGGAAGATTTTGTTCGACGAGGAATTGGATTAGTTGCTCATGATGCTCAAAAGAAAGATTTAATTGAATGGGTGCTATGGAACTCAAAACAATTAATTGGACATAAGTTTTATTGTACCGGAACCACCGGAAAGATGATTAAAGAAGCATTAATGCGTAGTCATCCTGAAGTAGATTGGGATATTACTCTGTTGAAGTCCGGGCCTCTTGGAGGTGATCAACAAATGGGTGCACATATCGTGGCGGGTGACATAGATTATCTGTTTTTCTTTACCGATCCTATGACTTTACAGCCTCATGATACAGACGTTAAAGCTCTAACACGTTTAGCTGGAGTGGAGAATATTGTTTTTTGTTGCAATCGTTCTACTGCGGATCACATTATTTCCAGTCCTTTATTCACAGATCCAACGTATGTTCGTACCATTCCTAGTTATGAATCTTATGCTAATCGATTGGATAATCAACATTTAGTAGATTCAGCAGTAGAAGCGGCAATTGAAAAAGAACGTGAGAGAATTATAAAGAAGATTTCTGATGTAGATGTAAGTTTAAGTGGTTTAAGTGATTTAAGTGATACTGAATAATTGGAAGATATATTCTACAAATAAATAATAAAAAATAGAGATTGATATCAATCTCTATTTTTTTAGGGTGTTACAGTAAACTCAATAGCTGCTGCATCCATATCTGCTCCCATAGGTGGGTTTTTCTTGGCTACAGAAATGGTCAGTTGTGTTATCTGTGGAAACCTCTCTACTATGCGTTTGGCAATTCTATACCCAACGTTTTCCAATAATTTAGCTGGAATATTCATCTCTTCTTTAATTAAATCATAAAGAATTGCATAACTAATGGTGTTATCAACTAAGTCACTCTTAGCAGCCTTTTCTAAGGGTGCTTCTAATGTTATGTTTACAATAAATAGGTTGCCTACCTTCGTCTCTTGTGGGGCAACACCATGAAATGCATAGAATTGCATCTCTTTTAATTGAATACAGCATCGGGTAATCTTCATGAATCAAGATGTTATTTTTGCATCTAAAGGTATGCTATATTCTAATAATAAAAAATAATCCCTTAATCTATTATTTATTAAGACTAAGGGATTAATCAATGGTATCTATCCATTATAAGTTATGGATTCTACCTGTAAGTTCAGTTAATTGTACTATCTTTTCATTTAAGCTATCTGCCTTAATCAGCTCCTCAATGGTCATATGCATGCGATATTTCCAATAATGTTTAGGATTAGCCGGAATATTTATTCTTTCTTCCTCAACATCGGGATTTCTCCACTGTTCATCTATAGATAACCAATCTTGAAATGATAAAATGCATAGCATTGACGGAGTATATAGATGGTTCTTTACTATTTCCTCACAGATTTCAGCGTTGGCAATTTCAGGTGCTTCTCCCCAATGTCCAAGTGCTTCATTGTAATATCTTTGAGTTGCTCCTCTATCTTCTGTCCAATACCCTCTAAGTGTTGACATATCGTGTGTAGATATGGTACACACTGAACGGTATGGATAAGTATATAAGTTGGCAAATTCAACTTGATCATCTTTGGGCATGCGTTGAATTTCGAGGCTCAGAATTTGTAATTTGTTCATTACCCATTCCACACAATCAGGAATCATACCTAAGTCTTCTCCACAAACAAGCATTTGAGTGGACTGTGTTAATAAAGGTAATTTTCTCATGGCTTCGTCTGCCCAAAAGTTGTTGTGTCTATGATAATAGAAATGATTGTATAGACGATTAAAAGCCTCTTTTTCATGATTATTTAGTGTGTGATAGATAAAATCGTGTTGCACAGCAATTCTCGGATGAAATAAATCAGCGTTTTTATGATCGCGTAGAAACAACACATTGCTTATTAAAGAGTATAAGCCATCTCTAATTCTTGTGTTCTTTTCGCTTACTTCTTTATCTTCAAAATACTTTTCTACCTTTTTTTGCGTGTCAAAGTTGTTGTGCATTTTGTATCTTTCCCACTCATTAGTTGTTACGATGAACTTTTCTTTGACTTCATCGGTATATTCTCCAAATATTTGATTTAAGAAAGATTCATGAATGTATGGAGTAGTGAAAAAATCCTCTCTGAAATAAAGTCCATAGCTTTCAATTTCTTCTCTACTCATCGGGAGAGCAGGGGAAAACTGACCAAGAAGTCCATGAACGGCATCCATTGGGATTTCCCAAATTCTAAAGAAGCCAAGAATATGATCAATGCGATAAGCATCAAAATATTCAGCCATCTTTTGAAATCTTTTTACCCACCAAGCATATCCATCTTTTTCCATAGCCTCCCAATTATAAGTTGGGAATCCCCAGTTTTGACCATTGACTGAAAAGGCATCTGGTGGAGCACCTGCTTGTCCATTAATGTGAAAATAATAATCTTCTTTCCATGCCTCTACACTGTTTCTGCTTATACCAATGGGGATATCTCCTTTTAATACGACACCTTGACTGTGTGCATAAGTTCTTGTTGCTACTAATTGTTCATGCAAAATGTATTGGATGAAAAAATAAAAAGAAATGTCACCATAGCTAGTAGCTTTAGAGTCACAAAACTCTTTGATTAACTTATCATTGTATTTATTGTACTTGGGCCATTCTCTGAAATTAGCTGTTTTATATGTATCTCTTAAGTGACTGAAAGCAGCATAAGCCTGAAGCCATTCTTTGTTACTCTCAAAAAAAGCAAGGTAAGATTTAGATTGAAGAGTTTTTTTGCCTTCTTGATTAAATAAAAGTTTTAGATAGTTTCTCTTTGCATTGTTTACAGCTTCATAATCAACTGTAGGTAGTTGGTTTAACTCTGTTTGAAGCTTCTTAAACTTGTTGAGTTGTGTTTTATTCTTTAATTCAGGTAGCTGATTCAAATCAATATACATAGGGTGTAGTGCATATATTGATATGCTATTGTATGGATATGAGTCTGTCCACGTATGTGTTATGGTGGTATCGTTTATGGGTAATATTTGTATTACCTTTTGTTTGGTTATTTTGGCCCAATCTACAAGTTTCTTTAGGTCTCCAAAATCACCAACACCATAGCTGCTTTCCGATTTTAGAGAAAATACAGGTATGGCTACTCCGGTTCCTCTCCAAGGAGTCATATTGAATGATGTAAACTGATCTCCAATAATAAGCGTTTCTCCATTTTTCAATCTAGGGTCAGCTATATATCTGTTATGGCTATTTTCCCATTGAACTATTTTTTTCTCCTTTTTGTCGAATAAAACAAATTTATATTCCAGTGGGAAATTTATAATATTTGCGTTAAGTTCAATTTGCCATTCTGGAAAGTTAATGTTACTAAGTAACTTGATGTCCTCTGAACTCCAGTCTCCCAGACTTTTCTGGTTACCTGAAATACCTAATGCATATCGGTCTTCTATTTCTGGAACATAGGCTTTTATTACTAATCCTTTGGCGTACGACCTTGCTTTTTTATCTATTGTTTTAGGTGCAAAAAAACTATTAGTGAATGCAGAACTAAAGAAACTGGCATTTTCTGGTAGTACCTTCCAGGAATCCCATGTAAAATAGTGCTGTTCTTTTCTGGTTGATAAATAGATGCATCGATTAACTCCATTCCATTCTTTTCTCAAGAGTTTTCCTTTGGAGAATATACCATAGGTATAGGTTACTAGGTTATTGAGTGGTATAGAATTGATTTCGATATCTACGGACCATTTAATGCCATCTATGGTGCTTAATGTGATGGCTTTATCAGGGTCATTATCACCCAGTTCAGGTATGGAGCCCCAAAGCTTTACTTCTTCTCCCCAGTTTGTGCGGTATTCAATATTAAATGTTAAGGTCATATCTATTTTATTATGTTATTTTAATATATTTTTCATATACAATATTAATGATAAATTTGATTAATCCTTATTCCTCTGTGCTCTTTGATTATTTAATGTAATGCAAACGTTTGAAATATTGTGTTTAAATATTTACAAGGCATAGGTTTTAATATTCTGTAGCTCATTTTTATCCCTATGTTATATGATTTCATTCTTTCCTATGCACATGTATGTATTGTTGCATGTATTGAAGGATTCATCGGTTCTATTTGCTTCATTTAATTGTAAAAAGAATTGAAAAGTATGAAAAAAGTAAGTACGATAAACATTTCGGGAATCTTCTTTGTTCTAACTATAATTCGAAATTTATAAAATATATTTATTATGAATACAAAATTCAAAGGAAATCCTGTTAGTTTAGTTGGGTCATTAGTGAAAGTTGGAGATAAAGCTCCTGAGTTTACTTTAGTGAAAAGAGATCTTTCGTCTTTAACTTTAAGTGAGCTTAAGGGTAAAAAAGTTATACTTAATATTTTCCCAAGTTTAGATACCAGTGTGTGTGCAACTTCTGTTCGCCAGTTTAATGTATTAGCTTCTAAAATAGAAAACACAGTGGTTTTAGCTATTTCAAAAGACCTTCCTTTTGCTCACGAGCGTTTTTGTACTACAGAAGGGATTAATAATGTAGTAGCATTATCGGACTTTCGTTCTCCTGAGTTTAGTAAAGATTATGGTGTTTTAATGGCTGATGGACCTTTAATGGGCTTATTAGCGCGTACCGTAGTTGTTATTGATGAAAATGGCGTGGTGAATTATGTGGAACTAGTTCCGGAGATAACCCAAGAGCCTGATTACGATAAAGCTTTAGCTGCATTATAATTTTAGCGAATAAAATATCATTATTTGAGAGATTATACAATCAATAGATTAAAGGTGTTTGATAATTATATTTCAAGCACCTTTTTTATGTCTACTAATTCATTCAGATACTTTTTACTTCGTTAGATTATCTGTTTTCAAAGTTTGTAGATGGGGTGTAAGTGGGCCTAGACCGAAGGGGGTGGGTATAAGACCCCTCTATTATAAATTTAAGAGATGTCTCTACTAGAGTTTTTTTTGTCTCTTTGTTTCTGAAAAAGGTTGAAGTTTTTCTGGCTTTAGACCATCACTGATTTTTATTCTATGATTATAAAGTCTTTTATGCGACATTATTTAATGTAATCTGTGTAAGAATTAATAAGTTGTATCTACAAAAGAGGAGTTAATAAGAGTAATCTACTCACTTTTCAGTAGATGAAAAGTTCGTTTTGTTGGGGTTTTTCTTAAACCCTTTGTAGAGAAGAAAACAAACTATAAGAACAGCAATAATAACAAAGATTATACCTATTTCTCTACTATATTCAGTAACTCTCTCAATCAATTGTTCTTCGGTTTGAATTCCGGGAACTTTCGATAAATAATAACCGATAGCTGCTAATATTATATTCCATACACCTGCTCCTAAGGTAGTGTAAAAAAGAAAAGTGGAAAGCTTCATTTGTGCTAATCCGGCAGGAATGGATATGAGTTGTCTGATTCCCGGAACCAATCGACCAATGAAGGTTGATATTGCTCCATTATCATCAAAGTATTTTTCTGCTTTTTGAACTTTCTCAACATCTAGGAGACACATATGTCCTATGCGACTGTTAGCAAACTTGTAAATTATAGGGCGTCCCAACCACTTGGCTAAATAATAATTTATAAGTGCTCCTATATTAGCTCCAATAGTAGCAAAAATAACTACAAGAACTACGTTTAATTCATCTCCTATGGCAGCTTTATAAGCAGCAGGAGGAACTACTATTTCAGATGGAAATGGAATAAAAGAACTTTCTATGGCCATTAGTAGTGTGATGGTCCAATAATTCAAATGCTCTAAACACCACTCAATAAATGCAATTGACTCCATATCTTATTAGTTGTTTTGAGTTCTGTAACTGAGGTTTTCTTTTAATTCTTCTGCTAGTCTGGGGTTATTGTCAAGTATGTTTTTTATTACTGATACTTTATTGTAAGAGTCATTACTATTAGCTGCAATTATAAAGTCTTTCTTACTATCTAATAAAATTTCAAAATAGATTTTATCCAACTGGTTATGTATGTCCGAATCTCTATTAATTACTGCTGAAAATTGCAGAGGATTGTATAAATTAGATACTGAAGACTCTTTCTCTGTGAACATTGAATTTTCCTCATTGTCCCAAAATAAAGGGTTGAAGGATTTTAGCAACTGATTCATATAGCTTAAATATAAATGAGTTTCCGGATGAATTCTCATATCACAAATAGATGTCAGCTCTTTGAATTGATGTTTGTCGGGTATAGTAGTTGACAGTTCAATCTCTTCCGGCAGTTGTTCATATATCGCCTGAGCTTCTTTGCATAACTCTTTAGCTTGATCCTCTTTTTCAAGATGTATTAAGCAAAGAATGTATAAAAAGTAATAGGGTAATACTTGTATCTCCTTTTGGCCTTTTATCTGATCAATTCCCTTGTTCAGTTCTGTATAAGCTTTTACTATGTTTCCTTTTTGTATATAATAAAAAAGAGCTAAGTAATAGAATTTGTATTCAGGCTGTATTATTTGTTCTTTAACCGATCGATCCAATAATTGATTTGCTTCTTTTTCTTTATCCTGATAAAGCATAGAAAAAGCACCAAAGAGATAGGCTTCTTCCGCTTTTTTATCGCAGGTTAAGGCGAATGAGTAGGCCTCTTCAGCAGATTCGTAATCTTCCTCAATAAAATAACAATGTCCCAATTTGTTCCAATAGTCAGTTTGGTAAGGAACCAAGTTGAGTAACTGGTCATAAACTTTTGCCGCCTTAGCAAAATCAAGTTTCATTAAATAAGAGCGTGAAAGTAACTCTAATAATTCAATATTGTTTTCGTTTCTCTTATACGCAGGTAATAACCAGGATAAAGCTTTGTTTGGGTGTTGATACATAACAAAAAGCTGGGCTGCAGTTATTTGTTGGTCAACATCTGTTGGGTCAAAGGAAGCTGCAAGTATTTCATCTGCTTTTTCCTCATTGTCCTCATCGATTAAAGTAATTTCAGCACGAATGGCATCCACTTCAAAGGTATAAACCGATTTTAGTAGTTGCAGAACATCTTTAACTTTATCTATATCTTCTAGCTCTAAATAAAAATGAGCTAGCTCAATCAATAAATTGGAGTTTGAACGATGTATTCGTAATCCACAGAGAAGAGCCTCTTTTGCTTTGTCATAATCCATTTGATTCAAGTAAAAGTTTGCTATTTCTATGAACTCATAAGGATCGAGGTAGAAACTTTTGTGTTGTTGCCTCAATTCCTCATATTTGGCTACAAGTGGATTGTACTCGTAGCCTTTAGAAGAAGAATTCAAATGATTCATTCAGTGAATTTATTATTGATTTTTTTTCTGTATTTTGGACCAATCATCTTTTAATCCCACAGTTTTGTTAAATACCAAATGTTCCGGAGTACTATCTTTATCCAGTGTATAATATCCTATACGTTGGAACTGCAAATAGTCCATTGGTTTCTTTTCTCCGGCAAATTTTTCAACATAGCAATGCGTTAAAACTTTTAAAGAGTCAGGGTTTAACAAGGTATGGAAATCTGCTTCAGTATTTGGGTTTTCTACACTGAACAAGCGATCATAGACTCTCACTTCTGCGGGAAGTGCATGAGCACAACTTACCCAGTGGATAGTTCCTTTTACTTTCCTGGAAGACTGAGGCATACCACTGCGAGTTTCAGGATCGTATTCGCAATAAACTTCAGTTACATTTCCATTCTCATCTTTTTTAAATCCTGTACACATCACAATGTAAGCACTTCTTAATCTGACTTCTTTTCCGGGTGTCATTCGGAAGTACTTGCGTGGTGCATCTTCCATGAAGTCGTCTCTTTCAATCCATAATTCTCTACTGAATTCAATATCATGTGTTCCTTCGTCCGGATTCTCAGGATTATTTATGGTGGTCATAACTTCTACTTTATCTTCAGGATAGTTGGTTATGATTAGTTTAATAGGATCTAAAACAGCCGATACGCGAGTTGCTTTTTTATTTAAGTCCTCACGAACAGCAGATTCTAACAATGAAATGTCATTAAGAGCTTCGTACTTAGTGTATCCAATCTTATTAATAAAGTTCTTTATTGAATCGGGAGAGTAACCCCTTCTTCTATAACCAGACAAAGTGGGCATTCGAGGATCATCCCATCCATTCACTAAACCTTCCTGAACTAATGCTCTGAGCTTTCTTTTGCTCATAACTGTGTAAGTTAAGTTTAGGCGGTTGAACTCTATTTGTTGTGGTCTGTATTCTTTATCCTCATTGGCTAGTGGACTTTCTATCAACTCATCAATGAAGTAGTCATAGAGTGGACGATGTACCTCAAACTCTAATGTACATAATGAATGAGTTACATTTTCAAAGTAATCACATTGACCATGAGCAAAGTCATACATAGGATATGCTTTCCATTGAGTACCTGTACGGTGATGAGGAAACTTAATGATACGATAAATTACAGGATCGCGAAAGTGCATATTAGGATGTGCCATGTCTATTTTAGCACGTAAAACCATAGCTCCTTCCTCTATTTCACCAGAGTTCATTTTGTTGAATAGCTCTAATGTCTCTTCAGTAGGGCGATTTCGATAAGGACTTTCTACTCCGGGTTGGGTAGGTGTTCCTTTTTGTTTAGCAATCTCTTCAGAGGTTTGTTCGTCAATATAGGCTTTGTTTTCTTTAATTAAAGAAATAGCAAAATCCCATAGTTGTTGAAAATAGTCTGAAGCATAATATATATCGTTCCATTGATATCCTAGCCATTGGATATCTTCTTTAATTGATTCAATGTATTCCACCTCTTCTTTTACAGGATTTGTATCGTCAAAGCGAAGGTTGCAGATACCGCCGTGTTTTTCTGCCAGTTCAAAATCTATACAGAAAGCTTTAGCGTGACCAATGTGTAAATAGCCATTAGGTTCGGGTGGGAAACGTGTTTGTACCCTTTTCTGGTTTTTATTATTTTCTAAATCATTTACTACTATTTGCTCAATAAAATTCAAGCTTTTCTTCATCTCACTTGTCGATTTAGTTTTTTCTGTCATGATTCTGTAATTCATTATATCTTAAGAATGTGTGCAAATTTAGTTTTTTTTTTTGTAATACATTGACTACTTCTTATATATAATTTATGTGCGTCATGTTCTAGCGTTTTTCTTCCTATAATTCTGTGTAATAGTTGAATTTTTCCTCGTTAATGTGTAAGTTAATGGAACTTAATAATAGAACTTGTTTTATGAGAAAATGAAACTGAGCCTACCTGTTTTTGTAAAACATCAGGGAGATTAATCTCTTTATTTGTCCATTCTCTTTAAATTTATTGTTTTTTAGATGTATGCTGTTAAAAGATTTTAATGACATATATCTACTTTTTACTCTCTAAATCTAAAGGGATAGAGATAAAGACGAAAAGAATGTAATAAAACAGATGTTTTAGTGATAAAATGGTTATATTTACATTCAATAAAGAGGATGTCTTGTTTAGATTACTAAGAAAAATTAAACAATATCAAAAATATGTTATAGGACATGTTTTTTTATTTGGAATAATCCTTATTAAACAGATATCTTTGTACCGTTATCCTAAAACAATCTTTTTACCTTAAAGAAACTAATACCTATTGGAAACTAAAAACAGGACTATCTTCATTGATAGTCCTGTTTTTAATGAGACTCTTTCTACTCCACATCCTTTAAAATTACCTATCTTTGTACGTGCATATTAGTGTCTAAACATTCAACTGTCGATGACAATTTATTATGCAATAGGTTGCGTTAATACTAATTTAAATATAGAGAAATTATGTTTTCAGGAATAGTTGAAGAAACAGCTAAATTGGTCTCTTTAGAAAAAGATAGAGATAATGTTCATTTCACTTTTACTTGTTCGTTTGTTGATGAATTAAAAATAGATCAAAGTATTTCTCACAATGGTGTGTGTCTGACAGTTGTAGATTTAAGAGAGAGTACCTATACTGT
Source organism: uncultured Bacteroides sp. (assembly GCA_964528875.1). Classification (GTDB taxonomy): domain Bacteria; phylum Bacteroidota; class Bacteroidia; order Bacteroidales; family Bacteroidaceae; genus Bacteroides_E. Next base: position 13,599 of record CAZGUI010000027.1, read on the forward strand.
TACAGCAATGAGAGAGACTTTAGATTGTTCAAACTTAGGCTTGTTGAAAGTAGGAGATAAGGTGAACATTGAACGCAGTATGAAAATGGATGGACGTCTTGATGGTCATATTGTACAAGGTCATGTGGATCATACAGCAGTGTGTACAGATATTGTTGATGCAGAAGGAAGTTGGTATTTTACTTTCAAATACCACTACGATGCTGAGATGGCTCAAAAAGGATATTTTGCAGTTGATAAAGGTTCAATTACGGTTAATGGAGTTAGCTTAACGGTTATTAAACCTACAAAAGATACTTTTCAAGTGGCTATTATACCTTATACTTATGAATATACTAATTTTCATACTTTAGAGCCCGGTTCGGTTGTTAATTTAGAGTTCGATATTATAGGTAAATATATTAGTCGTCTAGTCTCATTAAAAGAAGATAATGAGTAACTAGAACTTCTTTTCAGCTGTAGCTTATAAATAGGTGTGCTACAAGCATATAAATAAAAGGTGTTATAAGTGTAATGAAATTTATACTGTTAACACCTTTGTTGTTTAATGGAAGGTTTAATGTATCTCTTTTATTGTGTTGATAATCATATCCAATAACCCAGTGTATGATATTGAGAACGATATTCTGTTACTGTAACTCCGAAGTTTGTTTTATGACTAAATGAAAATGTTTCTGTATTATATTATAATTAAAATGTGATTATTCCTTTTTATTAATTAAGCTTATAATCTGATGTTTAGTCAAAAATATTGAAGAATATTCTTTCAGCATTTTACTTGACCCCTTTTACTCATTTTGCATATGTGTTTTTACCTTTTTATAGTAACTTTAAGTAAAGATGAATACATAAAAAAAGAATATATATAAACTCCTTTCTACTTTATTTATATCGTATAGTTTTCTTTGAATCTCTGAATCTTATTGATGATTGGCGATGAGTGTTTTCTCAAAGTATTGCTTTTGTTCTTTTTTATATGTAAATATAATTCAAAGTTCTTGTGCTTTTGCGAAAACTCATAAATTATAGTTTTATTACGTGTTTTATCTCTTCTTCTTGACCCAATATCTGTTTTTGATAGACTGAAATCTGTTAATTAACACTTTTGGCCCCTAAAAGGAAGCTCTGTTTTTTTTGAAAATAAGGATAATTTACTATATTCGTTAGTTAAGAAGTAAAAATAGATATAACAAAATAAAATACAACATAGATATGAAAGGTATAAGTTTTAAGAAAGAGTTGATCGATGTTCAAGATGAATTACTTCGCTTTGCCTATCGATTAACTTCTGATAGAGAGGAAGCCAACGATTTATTGCAAGAAACCTCATTAAAAGCTTTAGATAATGAAGATAAATATACACCTAATACTAATTTTAGAGGGTGGATGTATACAATAATGAGGAATATATTTATAAATAACTATAGAAAATTAGTTCGTGAACAAACATTTGTTGATCGAACCGAAAATCTATACCACTTAAATTTACCTCAAAACTCAGGATTAAGGAGTGCAGGTGGAGCTCACGATTTAAAAGAAATGTATCGCATAGTTAATGGTTTACCCGAAGAATATAGAGATCCATTTACAATGCACGTATCAGGATTTAAATACCGTGAGATAGCTGAGAAATTAGACCTACCTTTAGGTACTGTTAAAAGTAGAATATTTTTTACACGTCAAAAACTAAAAGAAGAGTTGAAGGACTTTATTTAATGAGACATTCAATATTGATTGTTTTAGAAATTCATAAAATAAAAAAGGAAACCTAACTGGTTTCCTTTTTTATTTTATCTGTAGTGATTTTGGGTTTAATAACCTCTTTCAGCATTCTCAATCATTTGTTTACTAGCATACATAAATACTTCTACTCTTCTGTTTTGAGAGGCTGTTAAAGATTCATCATATTCAGCATATCCAACGCCTTCAACAATTTGAAATTGTGCAGGTAGTACACCATTTCTTTGTAAATAGCTTTTAACCGATTGGGCTCTACGATTAGAAACTGTTTGATTTGCCTCAAAAGTTCCTACTTTGTCTGTATGCCCTACTATTGCAATGTCAATGGTTGGATCTTCTTTTAATAAAGAAGCGAATTCTTTCAATGAGTTTTGTGAAGCAGCACTTAATGTAGAAGAGTTGAATTCAAATAAGATACCAGAATCAAAAGTAACCTTTACTGCAGCTAGACCATTGTTATCTTCAATCTGTTCAACTTGAGCTCCTTCAATTTGAGCTGCTTTAGCTGCTTTTTTATCCATTTTATTACCAATAATGACTCCAGCTCCTGTTCCTACTGCTGCACCTACTGCTGCGCCAATGGCTGCACCTTTTCCTTTGCCGGCAATACCACCAATAATAGCTCCTAGAGCAGCACCCGATCCTCCGCCGATAGCTCCTCCTTTGCCTTTATTGGTTTCCATAACCGAACAACTTCCTAATACTAAGGTTACACAAAGTAGTAAAGCCGTAAATTTCAATCCTTTCATAATCTTTGTTTTTTAATTATATTTTTGTTTTATTAATTCTCTTCTTTAAAGAGTATGCAAAGATAACAGAAATATGTTGATGTTTGTTCTAGCCTTCCTTCTTTTTATGGTAGAGGAAAGGATTCATAATCTCTTGTCAGTTTAATAATAAGTTTATACAGTTCAACCTGAAATAAACCTGCTAAAATCATAAACCATGCTATATACTTTGTCTCGAAGTTTTGTATCTTGCTTCTAAGATAGATACGGGATCTCATTTTTCTTCTTTATATTTTTTTACAATATTTGGTTGACTAATTGCAGCAAATGCTTTGGATACTATTCTAGAATCTACTTATAGTGATATTGTTCTTTGGGTACAACTTCACTTTTCTCCATTAGCGAATATGTATGAGTTAGCTACATCATTACTTTAATGGTTTTATGTTGAATTTCTATTTTTGTCACTTAAAGATGTAGCTAAAACACTATTTGTGTATCTCCATAAATTGAAGTTAATGTAACTTATCAGTTGACTATAATCTCTAAATGTTACATTGGGGTATATATTTATACCAATTTTAATCAAAGTTCAGCCAACTATTTTTAAAACTGCAAGTTAAGAAGGACTATTTATACTATATTATTGATCATATGATTTTAGGCTCTATTTTGATTGTTTTTTGATAAATAATGTTAGTATCTATAAAACTATAATTAAGACACGTTTAATCTCTTTCTTTTTAGGAAACTGTTTTGATCAGCAATGTCTTTCAGATAATCAAAAGGTGGAATTTGCCTTTACCTACTCTAGGAGCGAATTGCTCTATTATTCAATGGAGGCCACAAATCTGATGGTTTCAGTACTACTTGTTATTTATAGATTATTTATATTATAATGAGGATGGGACAATTCAACCTATACGTATGACTTCTAAAGGAGTAAGTTCCGTTAAATAAACAGATGTAAATATAATCTCTTTACTCTTATGTTCTGATATAAAAATCCCCCTTTTACAAGTACAGTAAAAGGGGGATTTTTATATTTCTAACGAAAAAAGTAGATTACTTTTTATTTGTCTCTACCCATTTTCTAGCATTAGTGAACGCCTCAATCCAAGGAGTCACCTCATCGTTTAGCTTGTCTGTCGGATAATAAGCATTTTGCCAAGGGAAAATAGCTCTTTCCAAGTGAGGCATCATAGCCAAGTGGCGACCATCTTTGCTAGCTAATGCAGCTACATCATAATCCGATCCGTTAGGATTGGCAGGATAGTTACTATAACTATATTTGGCTACAATGTTATATTGATCCTCAGCATAGGGTAATGAGAACTTACCTTCACCGTGAGCTACCCATATACCTAGGTTACTATCTCCTAATGAGTTTAGTAATACGGTGTTGTTTTGAGGAATGTATACTCCCAAATAACCTGATTCAAATTTGTGTGATTGGTTATGCAACATTTTTCCTCTCTCTTCGTATTCAGGATTGATTAAATTTAGTTCCATCATTAACTGACAACCGTTACAAATACCTAATGACAATGTATCTTCACGTTTGTAGAAGTTGGTCAGAGCATTATGTGCTTTCTCATTATATAAGAAACCACCAGCCCATCCTTTGGCAGAACCTAATACATCTGAGTTTGAGAAACCACCACAGAATACAATGAAGTTAATGTCTTCTAATGTCTCCTCTCCGTTAATCAAGTCGGTCATGGTAACATCTTTTACATCAAATCCGGCTAGATATAATGCATAAGCCATCTCTCTCTCTCCATTTGTGCCTTTTTCACGGATGATAGCCGCCTTAAGACCAGATGTTCCTTTACGATTGGGAGTGATGTTATAATGTTTAAATGTTCCTTTGAAATCTTCGGTAAACTTGAACTCAACGGGTTGTTTTTTATAGTTTTCAAAACGTTCTTTTGCACAATCATTTGCCGATTGTTTGCTATCCATAAGGTAAGAGGTAGAATACCATACGTCTCTTAAGTGGTCAATCCCAAAGTGATAAGTTGAACCCTTGTGATCTATTAATAAGTGTCTTTCTGCTGTAGGTGCACCTAGTTCAGCAAATTGAATGTCTAGATCCTCTAGCAAATCAAGAACGTGAGTTTTGTCTTTATTGTCTATCTGAATTACTACACCAGGGTTTTCTGCAAATAGAACTTTAATTAAATCTTTCTCATTTAATGATTCCAAATTAATCTCCAGTCCACCCTCCGTATTTGCAAAACACATTTCAAGGAGAGTTGTTATCAATCCTCCTGCCGAAATATCGTGTCCGGCTAAGATCAGCCCTTTTTCAATTAATTGTTGAATACCCGAGAAAGCCGATTTAAAATATTCTACATCTTTTACAGAAGGAACTTCACTACCCACTTTGCTTAAAGTTTGTGCAAAAGCCGATCCTCCTAATTTAAAGGTGTCAAAGCTAAAATCAATGTGGAGTAAAGTAGTATCTTCTCTGTTTACAATAACCGGAGATACGGTTTTCTTTACATCAGCCACTTCACCTGCAGCAGATACTATAACCGTTCCCGGAGCTATTACACGACTACCATCTCCATATTTTTGAGTCATAGAGAGTGAGTCTTTCCCTGTAGGAACGTTAATACCTAACTCAATGCAGAAGTCGCTTAATGCTTTTACTGCTTCGTATAAACGAGCATCTTCACCATCTTGAGAGCGGCAAGGCCACATCCAGTTGGCCGAAAGAGATACACTTTGAAGTCCATCGGCTAATGCAGCCCAAACAATGTTAGTCAAAGACTCGCTAACAGCTAAAACAGATCCTGCTTTGGCATCGGCTAAAGCCACTTGAGGTGCGTGTCCTATTGCTGTTGCAATACCCGCTTTTCCTCTATAATCTAACGCTACCACTCCACAATCACTTAGTGGAAGCTGTATTTCTCCTTGTGTTTGCTGACGTGCTATTTTACCCGTTACTGAACGGTCAACTTTGTTGGTTAACCAATCCTTACAAGCTACTGCTTCCAGTGAAAGAACATCTGCTATGTAGTTATGAACTTCTGAAACAGTATAGGATGGCATTTCGTATTCGTGTTCAACGGTAATATCTTTCATATACGTTTTAGGCGAAGAACCAAACATTTGGTCAACAGCTAAATCGAAAGGACGTACACCATCTTTTTGTTCAAAAGCAAAGCGTCCATCACCGGTTGTTTCTCCTACCACATACATAGGAGCACGTTCACGATCAGCAATTTTTTGTACGTGGGGAATTGCTTCTGTTGGTAAAAGTAATCCCATACGTTCTTGTGACTCATTAGCTATGATTTCTTTAGCCGATAATGTTTTGTCACCAATGGGGAGTTTAGACATATCTATTAAACCTCCGGATTCTTCCACCAATTCGGATAAGCAGTTTACGTGTCCAGCAGAACCGTGGTCGTGAATAGATATAATAGGATTATTGTCTTCTTCGCAAAGTGCACGAATCACATTGTTTGCTCCTTTTTGCATCTCAGCATTAGCTCTTTGAACTGCATTAAGTTCAATTCCTGTGCTATATTTACCGGTATCAACAGATGATACTGAACCACCACCTAGACCAATTCGGTAATTATCACCTCCAAGTACAACAATTTTGTTTCCTTTTTCAGGTGTTCCTTTTAAGCTATCTCTTTTTCTTCCATAACCTACACCTCCGGCAAGCATGATTACTTTGTCGTAACCATAAGTAACCTCATTTTCCTGATGTTCAAAAGTAAGAACCGAACCACAAATAAGAGGTTGTCCAAACTTATTACCAAAGTCAGATGCACCATTTGATGCTTTTAATAAAATTTCTTCAGGTGTTTGGTATAACCATTTGCGAGGAGCAATTTTCTCTTCCCAGTCACGACCTTCTTCTATGCGAGGATAAGATGTCATATATACTGCTGTGCCTACTAAAGGCCATGCCCCTTTTCCTCCGGCCATACGATCGCGAATCTCTCCACCTGTACCTGTTGATGCACCATTGAAAGGCTCTACAGTTGTAGGGAAGTTGTGTGTTTCTGCTTTAACCGAGATAACACTCTCTATATCTTGTGTTTTAAAATAATCTGCTTTGGCATGATCTGTAGGAGCAAACATTTCAACGGTTGGTCCTTGTGAGAAAGAAACATTGTCTTTATAAGCAGAAATAACTTTGTTTGGATTAGTGCGTGTGGTCTTTTTTATCATTTCGAAAAGAGAGGATTCTTTCTCTTCTCCATCTACAATAAATGTACCACCAAATATTTTGTGACGACAGTGTTCTGAGTTGATTTGAGCAAAACCAAAAACTTCTGAATCAGTTAGTTTTCTTCCTAATTCCTTTTCCAGATTCCTTAAATAATCAATTTCTTCTTCGGAAAGAGCTAGTCCTTCATCGTGGTTATATTGCTCTAAATCTTCTACAAAGAAAATAGCTTCGGGTTCTCTGTTTATAGTAAAAAGGGATTGATTTAAACCAGTATATAGCTCTTGTAACATTGGGTCGTATGTTGCATCTGCATTGGCAACCGGAATGTATTCTTCCATTCGCTCAATGCCAACCAATCCCATGTTTTGAGTAATTTCTACTGCATTGGTACTCCAAGGTGAAATCATTTCACTACGTGGTCCAACGAAATAACCTGCTAAGTTGTCTTCTATTTCTAATGTTGCTCCGTCAAAAAGCCAATTTAGGCGTTCTATTTCTTCTGTGGAGAACTTGTGATTGCTTTGTACAGCAATTACATTTTGGTTAGTGGTCCTAAAAAAAATAATCATGCGTTTGATTTATGTATGGTCAATAAAAAAGAGTCCTTTTTAATGATAAGTTTTATAAAAAACAATACAAAAATAGGGTGAAAAATATTTCAGCACAAAGATAGTATAAATTGTAGTAAGGAGAGAAATATAATTAAAAAAACATCATAATAGAGCGAGTTATAGTCTCCTTTTTGTCAATGGATTAGATGCGTAAGTAGAGTCTGTGTTTATTCTCATCGGTGTTGTTTTCTTTATTTTAACGTTTAATTCGTCTTAATTTAGAAAGAATAAATATTTCTTTAAGTGGATGTACTGTTTCAATTATCAACTCTCTCATTTCTTTGGGGACAACTATTCCTTTTTTTGGAAGCGCTTCGCTGCCAAAATTCTTTACTTTTATAAATAGTCGGTAAAGGATTACTTTGTATGGGAAAATGGTTCATTGAGATAGGGGGGATGTTTTTTATAACGACAGGTGTTACTTATTTAGAGAGTAAACTCTGTTGCTAATAAATAGAGTTATACCCGATAGGGGATGAATTAGGTGATATTACATCACTGTATACCCGAATGGGTATATTCATAGGAGTGTTTAGGGGGTAAATTAGGTTTGAAATCTAATCGGTGTATCCTTACAATTGTTTGTGCCTCTATGGACTACATTAATTTATTAATGGATTTTTGTGTGAGTAGTAGAGATGAAGGCTGCTTTGTTTTTACTTCGTAATCAATGTTCCAAGCCAAACAGCACCTACACCTAGTGCACAGCTCATTACGGTGTAGGTAAGTGCCAGTAAGAGTTGTCCATTTGAAATAAGTACTAGATTTTCTTTGGCAAAAGCAGAGAATGTGGTGAATCCTCCACAAAATCCGGCAATTAAAATTAGTTTGTAGGTAGGGCTGAGTGAAGAGCTATTGATAAGAATCCCTATTAGGAAACATCCCAAAATGTTGATAATGAAGGTGGGTAGTGGAAATGCACTTGCATAGAATCGGTTGGTGATTTCTGAAAAAATAAAGCGAAGCATACTTCCTGCAGCTCCTCCTAAGCCTACTAATAGTACTTGTTTTAACATCCTTGTTTCTGTAAAATCATTAGGATGTAAAAATACATAATAAGCCTTATTCTATGCCTATTATTCTGAAGAATCATCAGTTGAGTTTTTGGGGAGAGAAAGAAGTCGAAAAAGCCACATATAATCTTCTTCAATACCCCCCCCCTGTTCTACAACTTTTGGGTGGGGGTAAAGTCGGTCCTAGACCGACACCCCTTCGGTCTAGGACCGAGGGGCCTTCAGTCCTAGACCGATGAGGCTTGGGTCATAGACCCTTTTTTAATCTGCCTAAAAATGTGCTTTTTATGGATCTATTCACAATGTCCATCAATGGAGCAACTTTTTCCTTCAATAAATGTAGAATCGGTTGATGTATTGTTTTCTTTCCATTGTTGGTAGGCTGATTCTAAGGCTTGAAGTATTTTTGTTTCTTCCTGTACGCCGGAAATAATAGTGTGTTTGTTGAAAATAAAGTAAGGAACCACTTGAATGTCTAAAATAGTGGCTTCCTGTATGTCTTGTGCAATGCTATTGTTAAACTGTTTTTCGGTAAGAACACACTTAACTTCATCTGACTCAAAACCCAATTTTTTTCCTATTTCCATCAATACTTTAGCACTATTGACATCTTTGCCCTCTATAAAATAAGCTCTAAACAATAATTCTTCTGCTTGACTTTGTAGTTCTGCACTTTTCGTTTTAGCCAGATGACTTATCCGATGAGCATTACTGGTATTAGCTGCAATCGTTTTTTCATAATTAAAATAAAGTCCGGTTTTTTGAGCTTGATGTTGAGTATACGCAAAAATCTTTTCAATGCGATCGGGTTCCATTCCTTTTACTTTCTCAAAATATTCTTTTAATGGCATATTTGAGTCTGATGGAATGTCAGGATTGAGCAAAAACGTTTTCCAAATGACTTCTACTTCATCAGAATGAGGAAACTCCTTCAATACTTTTTCCAATTGGTGTTTACCTATATAGCAAAATGGGCAGGCAATATCACTCCATATCTCTATTTTCATTTTATTCTGTAGTTCCATTTATTGTAGTTTAAAAAGAAAAGGAGTTAAATTTTTATTCCATTCTTAAAATTAGTTAAGCATAGAATAAATTTAACTCCTTAATTATTTAATGAATTAAAATTAGGCTATGCTTTCTTTATTTTTTTATAACCATAAACAGCGTTAACACCCAATTGCTCTTCAATGCGAAGCAGTTGATTGTATTTTGCCATACGATCGGATCTACTTAATGATCCGGTTTTAATTTGTCCACTATTAGTGGCAACAGCAATGTCAGCAATAGTTGCATCTTCAGTCTCTCCTGAACGGTGAGAAGTTACCGAAGTGTATCCATGACGATGAGCCATTTCAATGGCATTCAATGTCTCGGTTAAAGTACCAATTTGATTTACTTTAATCAAGATTGAGTTAGCCGATCCTTCTGCAATACCTTTAGATAAGAAATCAACATTAGTTACAAATAAGTCATCTCCTACTAGTTGACAACGATTACCAATACGATCAGTTAGTTTTTTCCAGCCGGCCCAGTCGCCTTCATCCATACCGTCTTCAATAGAATCAATAGGATATTTAGTAATTAGCTCTTCCAAGTAGTCAATTTGCTCGTCAGCCGTTCTCTTTTTACCTTCAGGACCTTCAAAAAGAGTATAATCATAAATCCCCTCTTTGTAGAATTCAGAAGAAGCACAGTCTAATGCAATGGTTACATCTTTTGCGGGCTCATATCCTGCTGCTTTTATTGCTGCAAGAATAGCATCTAGGGCATCTTCTGTGTTGTTTAATGCAGGAGCAAATCCACCTTCATCACCAACCGCAGTACTTAAACCTCTGTCATGAAGCACTTTCTTCAATGCATGGAAAACTTCCGTACCCATACGAAGTCCTTCTTTGAACGACTTAGCACCAATCGGACGAATCATAAATTCTTGAAACGCAATAGGTGCATCACTATGAGAGCCTCCATTGATAATATTCATCATTGGAACAGGCATCACGTAGGTGTTTGTTCCACCAATGTATCTGTAAAGAGGTAAGTCTAAGTATTCAGCAGCAGCTTTTGCGGCAGCTAGAGAAACACCTAACATAGCATTAGCTCCTAGTTTTGATTTATTTTCTGTTCCATCCAACTCAATCATTGTGCGGTCAATTTCCATTTGATTCAGTACCGGCATACCTATTAAATGTGGAGCTATCACATTGTTTATGTTATCTATGGCTTTAAGTACTCCTTTTCCACCGTATCTTTTCTTGTCGTTATCCCTAAGTTCCAAAGCTTCATTTTGCCCGGTTGAAGCACCTGATGGAACTGCTGCTCTACCCATAACACCACACTCTAAAATAACATCTACTTCGATGGTTGGATTACCTCTTGAATCAAGAATCTCTCTTCCTTTAATTTTTTCTATTCTCATTTTTCTTTTTTAATTATATTATTGATTAAAAAACTTATCAATTTGTTTACTAATAACAATACAGTGTTCTTTTTTGTTTCTAAGGTAGTCTTTCTTTTTGTTATTATCTATAATCATTCTAAATAATTAAAATTTATTCTATTGCAAACGTTTGAGTCAATTATTAATGGAATAGTTTTTAGCTTTTTATCAATAAATAAATGAATTATCTATATTTGTTATAGATAATAGGTTATTAACAAAAGCTTTAAGACTATGAAAAAACTCAATCATCTACTATTGCAAACGTTTTTCCTACTCATGTTACTTCTAATTCCTACAGGTATGATGGCAAAAAACATTCAATCACCCAATGGTGAATTTCAAATGAACTTTGACTTGAATGAAGCAGGAGAGCCCTTCTATGAACTTACATATAAAGGTAATACAGTAATTAAGCCCTCTAAGTTAGGCTTGTTTCTAAAAAACGATTCAGGGTTAGTAAATGGTTTCACTTTGGTGGATGCTCAAACTTCAACTTTTGATGAATTCTGGACTCCTGTATGGGGAGAAGAAAGCTCCATAAGAAATAATTACAATGAATTGATGGTGGAATTAAACCAAGCATCACAAGAACGTTCTTTAATTATACGTTTTAGGCTTTTTGATGATGGTTTAGGTTTTCGCTATGAATTTCCTTTGAGTAAAAATTTAAATTATTTTATTATCTCTGAAGAGCGTAGTGAATTTGCTATGACAGGTGATCATACTGCTTTTTGGATTCCCGGAGATTATGATACACAGGAATACGATTACGTGGAGTCTAAATTATCTGAAATAAGAGGATTGATGAATCAAGCCATTACAGATAATACCTCTCAATTTGCTTTTTCTGAAACAGGTGTGCAAACTTCATTACAAATGAAGACGGATGACGGATTATATATTAATCTACACGAAGCTGCTTTAGTGGACTACTCTTGTATGCATCTAAATTTAGATGATAAGAATTTTGTTTTCCAATCTTGGCTTACTCCAGATGCTGTAGGTGATAAAGGTTATATGCAAGCACCTTGTACCTCTCCTTGGCGTACAATAATAGTTAGCGATGATGCTCGCGATGTGTTAGCTTCGAGAATGACTCTGAATTTAAATGAGCCTTGTAAAATAGAAGATACTTCATGGATTACTCCTGTGAAATATATTGGTGTGTGGTGGGAAATGATCACAGGAAAAAGTAGTTGGGCATATACTGATGATTTACCTTCTGTTAAGTTAGGCGAAATAGATTATAGTCAAACAACTCCTAATGGAAAGCATGGAGCTAATAATGAGAATGTTAAGAAACATATTGATTTTGCTGCAGAACACGGATTTGATCAGGTGTTGGTTGAAGGATGGAATGAAGGTTGGGAAGATTGGTTTGGAAATTCAAAAGATTACGTCTTTGATTTTGTTACTCCTTATCCCGATTTTGATGTTAAAATGCTGAATAATTATGCACGCTCTAAAGGGGTACGTTTAATGATGCATCATGAAACATCAGCTTCATTGCGTAATTACGAGCGTCACATGGATGAGGCTTATCAATTTATGGTTGATAATGGTTATAATTCTGTAAAGAGTGGTTATGTTGGTAATATTATCCCTCGTGGAGAACATCATTACGGACAGTGGGCAAACAATCACTATCTTTATGCTATACAAAAAGCTGTAGATTATAAAATCATGATTAATGCGCACGAAGCTGTACGTCCCACAGGATTATGTAGAACATACCCTAATTTAATTGGTAACGAGTCGGCTAGGGGGACTGAGTATGAGGCTTTTGGAGGAAACAAACCTTTCCATACAACAGTACTACCTTTTACTCGTCAGATAGGAGGTCCAATGGATTATACTCCCGGTATATTCGATACTCAGTTGTCTTTCCTAACCGGAGAACACAGTTTTGTTCATACCACTTTAGCTAAACAATTGGCTTTATATGTAACTATGTATAGTCCATTACAAATGGCAGCTGATCTTCCTGAAAGCTATGAACGTTACATGGATGCCTTTCAGTTCATTAAAGATGTAGCCATTGATTGGGAGAAAACCCATTACTTAGAAGCAGAACCCGGTGACTACTTGACTATAGCACGAAAAGAGAAAAATAAAGAGAACTGGTTTGTCGGAGGCATCTCTGATGAAGAAAAACGTACAGCTACCGTAAACTTTGATTTTTTAGATCGTGATGTAACTTATGTGGCTACAGTTTATGCTGATGGTAAAGATGCAGATTACATTGACAATCCTACATCTTATCAAATTAAAAAAGGGTTAGTTACTGCTAAGAGTAAAATAAAAGTAGATATGGCACGTAGTGGAGGTTTTGCAATAAGCATTTTCCCTGCAACAGCTCAAGATAAAAAAGCATATAAACGCTTAAAATAAGAAGACCTGAATTACACAATTTATTGTGTGGAGTTTTATGATTATATTGACAGAAGCCTCTTGGATACTATTCAAGGGGCTTTCTTTTTTATGATTATGCTCTAGGCTTGTTTTTCAAAAAGATAAAGCACTTTATTATCGATTTGATTAACCTTTTTTCTTCTCTATAATTAGCAATGATTAATTTGTTAAATCAGCTTGGTTTCTTAATTTTACAAATTAGAGAAAATGAATGTAATAAATAAAAGTATGATGAATCAATTAGTTGATCGATTTTTAAAATATGTTTCCTATGATACGCAATCAGATGAAACAACAGGGGTAACTCCTAGTACGCCCGGACAAATGGTCTTTGCAAAATATTTAAAAGAAGAATTGAAATCTTTAGGTTTAACAGATATAACCTTGGATGATAATGGATATCTTTTTGCCACTTTACCTTCAAATGTGGATAAAAAAGTTCCTACTATTGGCTTTATAACACATATGGATACCAGTCCGGATATGTCAGGAGAAGATGTAAACCCACGTATCGTGAAAAATTATGATGGAGGAGATATTGTTTTATCTGCTGAGGATTCAATTACTCTTTCCCCCAAGCAATTCCCTGAATTATTAGACCATAAAGGAGAAGATTTAATTGTAACCAACGGGCACACCTTATTAGGTGCTGATGATAAAGCTGGTATTGCTGAGATTATTACAGCAATGGCTTATTTAAAAGCTCACCCCGAGATAAAACACGGAGCTATACGTGTGGGATTCACCCCCGATGAAGAAATAGGGTTAGGTGCACACAAATTTGATGTGGAAAAGTTTGGTTGTGAGTGGGCTTATACGCTTGATGGTGGCGAAGTAGGAGAACTTGAGTATGAAAACTTTAATGCAGCATCTGCAGTCATTACTATTCAAGGAAGAAATGTACATCCCGGATATGCCAAAGATAAAATGATTAACTCTTTACTCTTGGCAAATGAATTTATTAGTCTGTTACCTGAGAATGAAACTCCTGATAAGACTGAGAAATATGAGGGTTTCTATCATTTAATCGGTCTGCAAGGTGAGGTGGATAAAAGTACTTTAACTTATATCATTAGAGATCACGATAGAAACATCTATGAAGACAGAAAGAGTAAGATTCAACTTTTTGTTGATCAGATGAATGAAAAATATGGAAAAGGGACTTTTTCTGCGGTAATAAAAGACCAGTACTTTAATATGCGTGAAAAAATAGAGCCTGTGATGCATATTGTAGATGTTGCTTATGAAGCTATGGAACAAGTAGGAGTAACTCCTTTTGTGAAAGCGATTCGTGGAGGAACCGATGGTTCTCAGTTATCCTTTAAGGGTTTACCTTGTCCAAATATATTCGCTGGAGGTTTGAATTTTCATGGAAGATATGAATTTGTGCCTATCCAAAGCATGGAGAAAGCCGTTAAGGTGGTGGTGAAAATAGCTGAGCTAGTAGCTCAAAAAGAGTTTTAATAGTCCAATTAATAATCAAAGAAATGAGTGAATTAAAAAAAACGCCCTTTACAGAGAATCATATTGCATTAGGGGCAAAAATGCATGAATTTGCTGGCTATAATATGCCAATAGAATATAGTGGTATCATTGATGAACATCTTGCTGTATGTGCTGGAGTAGGGGTGTTTGATGTGTCGCATATGGGTGAAATATGGGTGAAAGGACCTAAAGCTTTAGATTTTATACAACATATATCTTCCAATGATGCTAGTGTATTGAAACAAGGCAAAATACAATATACTTGTTTTGTAAACGAGGAGGGTGGAATAAAAGACGACTTTTTAGTTTATCACTTCGAGGACGATAAATATTTGTTGGTAGTCAATGCATCAAACACAGCCAAAGACTGGGAGTGGTGTGTGAAGAACAACACTGTAGGTGCCGAGTTGGAAAATGCTTCCAATCACATGGCTCAACTAGCTGTGCAAGGTCCTAAAGCTATTGAAACATTACAAAAATTAACATCAGTAAATCTCTCGGAGATTCCTTATTATACTTTTAAAGTTGGTGAACTTGCCGAGCAGCCCAATGTAATTATTTCCAATACAGGGTATACAGGAGCAGGAGGCTTTGAATTGTATTTTTATCCTAGTGCAGCTCAGGCTATTTGGGATGCAATCTTTGAAGCTGGAAAGGAGTTTGATATAAAGCCTGCGGGATTAGGTGCAAGAGATACACTTCGGTTAGAAATGGGGTTCTGTTTGTATGGAAATGATTTAGATGAACAAACTACACCTTATGAAGCGGGCTTAGGTTGGATTGTGAAAATGGTTGATGGTAAGGATTTTATAGGTCGTTCCGTACTTGAAAAACAGAAAAAAGAAGGTGTTGCAAAAAAACTAATTGGTTTTGAGCTGATTGATCGAGGTATTCCTCGTGCAGGTTATGAGTTAGTTGATGATCAAGATAATATTATTGGGCATGTTTCTTCAGGAACCATGTCACCTACACGAAAAATAGGTATTGGATTAGGTTATGTAAGTCCTGATTTTACTGCAATTGATAGTGTGATTTACGTAAGAATGAGAAATCGCTTATTGAAAGCAAAAGTGGTAAAGCCACCTTTTAGAAAATAAGAGAGCATAAATAAATTAAAAATGGAAAGAGGAGAAATTGAACGTTTCTCCTCTTTTTTATAATAATAAAGTATAGGTGTTTATTATATGTACCTAATGTCTTTTTAATTATTTATAACTTGTATCTTTATAATCCTAAATTTATACAGACAATGGACATTCTCACACATGCAATATCGGGTACAGCAGTTGCTGCTTGTGCTTCCTCTTTTATGAAAACAAATGCTCTGAAGAAAACAAAGATACTTTTGGTTGGAACTTTCGGTGCTGTTTTACCAGATATAGATGCAATTAGTATGTGGTCTCGATTTAATTCTACTATTGGTGCTTTGTTTAATTTGCCATATAGTGGAAGGGAAATTTATGGTATGAAGTTGTGGTATTCTCATCATGCTTTCTTTCATTCACTATTAGCCAGTCTTTTGTTTGGTGTTTTATTATTAGCCTCAATTTATTTTATACAGAAAGTGTTGAAAAGAAAGAATAAGAGCTTATCAGTTATTTCTTTCATTCAAACTAAAGGAATTTATTTTATCGTTTTTGTCTTGGGGTATTGGGCACACTTAGCTGGAGATTTACCTACTCCTGCCTCTGTTTGGGGTGGTATAGCTTTTGGGTGGCCTTCTTCTGTTTATTGGGGTGGTTCTGGGAGAATCTGGTGGTGGAACAATTACGATGTGTTTCTACTTATTCTTTTAAGTACATTTCTAATTTTATTTGTTCCTGTATTATCTAAATGGATAAAGAAAAGAGTCAGGTTTTTCTCCATCTTCTTATTGACGATTACGTTAATGTTTATCACGATACAAATCAATACCCGACAATATAACTATGCTTATACTACCGATAGTTCAAGGTATGCTCAAATGGAAGAAAATTCAAAGAAAGAACAAGAAAGAATATTAGGAAAGCGTTTATATGGTTACATGAAGTGGTTTGATGATAAACTTAAAATTCACTTTTAATTAGATGTTGGAGCAATCTGCAAATGATTAATTGCTTTATCGAAAGGCCTACTTTTTAATCATCTAAAGAGTCAATGTCAAAGCCCTCTAAATGAGCATAAGGATCTAAGAAGTCATCTAGTTGTCTACGCTCTTTTTTAGTAGGTCTTCCTGTACCTCTGTTTCTGTTTACGAATCCACTGATTCTGTTCATCTCCAAAAGCTCATATTCTTCATCTGGAGTTACATTTTTATATATTTGAGAAACAAGTTTAGCACCTACTCGTTTTTCTATTGTTTGGAGTACTTGAAAGTGATAAGTAATAGGAGGTTTGCGTACTTGTACAACGTCTCCTTTACGAATAAGACGAGCAGGTTTTGCTTCTACTCCATCCACAGATACTCTACCTATTTTACATGCTTGTGTAGCTATAGATCTAGTTTTGTATATTCGAGCAGCCCATAGCCACTTATCTATTCTTACTTCACTCATTTTTATTTATTATTATAGAGGTTCATCGCATTATTGATACCTGCCAAACAAAAGCTTTTTATGATTTCTCCGGCCGTGTTTAACCGATCATCCATAGTTTCTAGCTGTTCGGAGTCAAACAGGCTTAATACATAATTCACTTGTCCTCCTCGCGGGAAATCATTACCAATACCAAAACGTAATCTGGCATACGATTGAGTACCTAGGATTTGCGCTATGTGTCTTAACCCATTATGTCCCGCATCACTCCCTTTGCTCTTTAAGCGTAAAGTGCCAAAAGGTAAAGCAATGTCATCTACTACAATTAGAACATTCTCTAAAGGAATCTTTTTTTTCTGCATCCAGTAGCGTACAGCATTTCCACTAAGATTCATAAACGTAGAAGGTTTTAAAAGTGTAAGTTGGCGTCCTTTCAAAGATAAGTCGGCAACAAATCCGTAACGATCATCTGTAAAAACAATATTGGACGCTTTAGCTAAAGCGTCCAATACCATAAATCCTATATTGTGGCGGGTATTATGGTATTCACTACCTATGTTGCCCAAGCCAACAATTAAATATTTCATTGAAATTTTATTTATTCTTCAGCTGTAGCTTCTTCTCCTTCTTCACTCTCTTCCTCTTCAGATTCCTCTTCAGCAGAAGCAGATGTTACCGCGCGAGACATGTTTACAGAACAAACTACAGTATCTTTCGATTCGATGATTGAGTAGTTTTCTGTTTCAATATCCCCAACTTTTACAGAGTTTCCAATAAGTAGACCTGAAATATCAACATATATTTTTTCAGGAATGTTCTTGTAGTATCCTTTAACCATTAAGCGACGAGAAGGAAAGTTTAATTTACCACCCATACGAACACCTTGTGCAAGACCTTGTAATTCGACAGGGATTCTAACCTGGATAGGTCTTTCTTCATTGATTTCATAAAAATCAATATGTAGAATGTTGTCTGTTACCGGATGAAATTGAATAGCTTTCATGATGGCATTTATAACTTTCTTACCATCAAGATTAATGTCAACTACATATACAAGTGGAGTATAAACTATTTGTCTTAACTCACTAAGAGGTATAGTGATATGGTGTACTTCTTCACCACCATAAATAACGCAAGGAATTAGTTCTTGCTTACGTAATTCTTTTAATGCTTTTCCTCTTTTTGAGGAGTTTTCTGGAACTACACGAGTAGTACCATCAATTTTTACTGTTTTCATTTTTTTAATTTTGTGTTACTCTACAATTAAGTTTACTGCTTAATTCACCATCACACGATGTATGTAAAAACAATCACATCAATAATGTTGTCTTAAAGCGGATGCAAAAATAAGGTTTCTTTTTCTATAATTCAAACTATAACTCATTAAAAGTCAAGATCAATCTCTATTTCTCCACCTAATGATTCGTCAGAAAGATTTTCTGATGAATCTTGTTGAGGAACATAAGGACCTTCTTTCTCATAAATGTAATCAACCGTTTCGTTCAACCCATTCATGAATTTCTCAAAATCCTCCTTATATAAAAAGATTTTGTGTTTGTCGAAACGCACTTTAGTATTCTCCCCCTCACCTGTAATTACCTTTTTACTTTCAGTAATAGCAAGGAAAAGATCTCCTTTACGATTTTCTTTTACATCCAGATAATAGATGCGTTTACCTGCCTTAACAGCTTTAGAAAATAGAATGTCTCTGTTATTCACTCCCTTATCTTCTTCATTATTCATTTTCGTTTCTTCCATTTTTATTTGGTCTTTTTAGTAAACGGTTTCAAAATTCGATATTTTTTTCCAACTCACAAAAGAAATGTTATGAAAAGCTCCCTTTCCATAAATAAAAACCTATTTTTTGTGTATACTAATGAAAAATAGCTATTTTTGTCAACTAATGTAACCATTATAGAATTACCCAAAAGTATATTAGAGTATATATGATAAACAGAGTTCTTATCCGTCTTAAAGTATTACAAATTCTTTATGCCTATTATCAAAATAGAGTTTTTGATTTAGATTTTGATGAAAAAACAAAAGCGTTGTTGATTAAAGAGCTTGAGCAAGCTTTGCCTCGCAACCTAGGCGCAGAAGCCAAAGCAAAATTATTAACTGATGAACTAAAAAGTAAAAAATATAAAGAACATCTTTTGCAAAAAGCAGAACAAGAGTTGGTCTTTAGTCTTTCGAAAGCCTATGATTTATATAACTTTCTGCTTTTGTTAATG
>CAZGUI010000028.1:0-31937 GCA_964528875.1 uncultured Bacteroides sp.
TAGCACAACACTACGGTTCAGATAAAAGAATTATGGGATGGCAATTGGACAATGAGCCTAGAGTTTCAGCTGACTATAGTGAAGAAGCACACAAACGATTTAGAGTTTGGGTACAAAATAGATACCAAGACATTAATCAGCTAAATAAAGCATGGGGTACTGCTTTTTGGAGTCAAGTCTACTCGTCTTTTAATGAAATAAACATACCAAGAGTTTCTCAGCAATTTATGAATACACACCAAATATTAGATTTTCAACGATTTATTACTGAAGAAATGGCTAGTTTCTTAGATGAACAAGCTCGAGTAATAAAGAAATATGCAAACTCTACTCAATGGATTACCTCAAACTACATTCCTACTTATAGTGATGGGCATATTAAAATGAGTCCAGAATTAGATTTTCATTGCTACACTCGATATATGGTATTTGGTGAAAATTTTGGAATTGGAAGAAAAGGATATAGAGTTGGACATGTTGAGCGCATTGCAAAAGCAAATGATTATTTTCGCCCAATAGACGGAACTTATGGTGTTATGGAATTACAGCCTGGTCAAGTAAATTGGGGACAAATTAATCCTCAACCACTACCTGGAGCTGTACGTTTATGGTTGTGGCATGTTTTTGCTGGAGGAAGTAAATTTACTTGTACTTACAGATATAGACAACCATTATATGGAACAGAACTATACCATTATGGAATTGTTGGACCTGATGGTGTTACTCCTACCCCAGGGGGCCTTGAGTTTTCAAAGTTTATCAAAGAGATAGAGTTACTGAGAAAGGAATACAATCCCAAAATAAAAAATCCTTCTTTCTATGAGCAAAAAAGGACAGCCATTCTGTATAATCCGGAGAATACTTGGGAGATGGAGAAAAACAAACAAACAACTGAGTGGGATACAGAAAAACATATTGACAAATATTACGATGCACTAAAAAAATTTGGATGCCCTGTAGATTTTATTGAAGAAAAAGACAATTTTATTAATTATAAATATGTTGTTGCTCCTGCTTATGAAATGGTTGATGATGCCTTAGTTTCTAAATGGACTGAATATGTAAAAAATGGAGGGAATTTAATTTTATCAGCTCGCTCTGGACATAAAAATAAGAATGGACAACTGTGGGAGGCTCTCTTTGGAGAACCTATTTACTCTTTAATTGGAGGGGAAATTAAATTCTATGACCTATTGCTTCCACATACACCTGATCAAGTAGAAGTAGATGGAAAAAGATACAGTTGGGCCAGTTGGGGAGAAATTCTCTCACCTTTTGAAGGAACTGAAGTATGGGGAAAATACTGTGATGATTTCTATAAAAACAGACCGGCAATTCTTCACTCTTCATTGGGCAAAGGATCAGTAACATATATTGGAGTAGACAGCCAAAAAGGTGATTTAGAAAAAGCAGTCTTAAAAAAACTATACTCTCTTAAAGGAGAAAGTATTGAAGAATTACCCGATGGAGTACACATTGAATACCGAGATGGGTTTGGCATAGCAGTAAACTATTCTGATCAAGAAATCAACTTGCCTGTTAATAAAGATGTGAACTTTTTAATTGGATCTAGAAATATTCAAACGGCTGAAGTAGCGGTTTGGAAATATTAGAAAACAAAAAACGATGAAATTAAAATCTATAATTATCTTCCTTTGGTACATTCTATTTTCAGCTTGCACAAATTCCGGTGAAGAAAAAGACACTTGTACTATTTTTATAGCAGGAGACTCAACAGCTCAAACCTATAAGGAGGAGAAGCATGGCTTAATCAAAGGCTGGGGACAAATGTTAAGTCTTTACCTGGATGAGTCTGTTATTATTGATAATAGAGCCATAGGAGGACGAAGTACAAAAACATTTATTGAAGAAGGTAGATGGGATAAATTAATCAACGATGTATCCCCTGGAGATTATGTAATGATTCAATTTGGACATAATGATACTTCAACACGTCCAGAACGACATGCCTCACCTAAACTATATGAAGAGAACATCAAAAAATTCATAAATGATGTTATTAGTAAAGAGGCAACTCCAATTTTATTAACTTCCATTGTAATGAGAACCTTTAAAGAAGGAAACTTAGTCGATGATAGACTAAAATCATATCCTGCTATTGTAAGAAAAATAGCTAAAGAGTTGAATGTTTCTCTTATAGATATAAATACAATAAGCAGAGACTTTATCCTCTTATTAGGAGATGAAAAATCAAAAGAGTACTATCGTTGGATAGAACCAGGTATTGACCCCTTTAAACCCGATGGACTTAAAGATGACACACATATGATGGAAAAAGGTGCAATTCAAGTTGCTTTTTTCATTGCTGAAGAACTCTCTAAACTTAATCTTCCTATAAGTAAACATGTTAAACAATAAAGTGATAAGACTTTTATGAAACTCAATAAATTAATTTCAGTATTTGTGGTATTGACTCTAATCTTTCTTTTTTCTTGTAAACAAGAGAAGAAAGACATTCAAGGAGAAAAAGAAATTCTTTTATTTTCTTTTTTTAAGGGGGATAGTAAAGATGGATTACATTTAGCTTATAGTGAGGATGGATTAACCTGGACTGAACTCAATAATTCATCTTCCTTTTTAATCCCGGATGTAGGAAAAGATAAATTAATGAGAGATCCATCTATAGCACAAGATAAAAATGGGATTTTCCACATGATATGGACTACCGGATGGTGGGATCAAGGAATTGGATATGCCTACTCAAAAGATTTAATAAATTGGAGTGAGCAACAAAATATTCCAGTGATGGAAAATTATGAAGGAACAAAAAATTGTTGGGCTCCCGAATTATTTTTTGATGCAGACTCTGATCTCTTTTATATTTTTTGGGCATCAACTGTTGAAGGTTTACTTCCTGATTTAGAAACCATTGAAAGTGAGAAAGGACTAAATCATAGACAGTATTACACGACAACAAAAGATTTTAAAAGTTTCTCTGAAACAAAATTGTTTTATGACCCGGACTTCAGTGTCATTGATGGAATCATACTAAAAAAAGATTCATTATACTATTTATTTGTAAAAAACGAAAATTCTCTACCTGCTGAGAAAAACATTCGCTTTACAAGTAATAATAAACCTTATGATTTCCCAAAAGAAACCTCAGCACCAATTACTGGAGATTATTGGGCTGAAGGACCTGCTGTATTTCAGAAAGACGATTATGTGTATGTATATTTTGATAAATATAGAGAGCATACTTTTGGTGCAATTCGATCGAAAGACATGAAAGAGTGGACTGATATTTCTGACTCTATAAAACTACCGAAAGGTCTACGCCACGGAACTATATTCAAAGTTAACGAATCAATCATCAATATTTTAAAAGAATATAGTAGCAAAAACTCTCTCAGTGAATGAAGCTGATACAACTTAATTCATTCATAAAATAATGTAGAATTCAATTTCTAAAAGCACTATTTACAAATAAAATTCTCCTATTGCTCTTTTTAAATCTGCAATAGGAGAATTTTATCTTTTATAACCGACAGATTAGAGAGGCCACTTTTCTTGGTTATAGGCCGCAACCCAAAAAAGATGTTCTATTTTGGATGAGAGCGTGTAGACATCCAACATCTCATTTTGTTGTTCTTCTGTACACGCCTCAGCCAGTTCATTACAAATTGAAACGGCAATGCGAGCAGATTCAACATGTTCTTCTCCTGCATAAGTAGCAATCCACTCTTTATACGGATTTCCATTGTCTTTTTGATTGGAGTAGATGTACTCTCCTACTTCTTTATAAATAACGAAACAAGGAAGTACAGCAGCCACCATACAATACAAGGGTGAAACAGCCAATTGTTTCAATAAATGAGAGGTATAGAGCAAACAAGTGGGCGATGGTTGGGCTGTGTTAAACTGTGTTACATCTTTCACAAAAGAATCATGTAACGCTTTTTCCTGCCCCATATTCTCATTCGCAAACGTTATGAATGCTTGAATATGCTTAGGATCATTCAACTTAGTAGCTATACCTGTCAGCAATTTCCCATAGCTATTTAAGTACAATGAGTCTTGTTGAATGTAATATATGAATTTCTCCTCTGGTAAAGTACCATTCATAAGCTCTTGCACAAATGGCAGTTGCAACGTTTTTTTATAGATAGGCTGAATGGCAGACCAAGCTTTTTCACTCCAATTCATTTCATTACTTTTTATACGCACAAACAGCTACATAATCACCTTGATCGTATCCATCAATAGGTTCTTCTATTACATTATTTGAATAGATTGGATGACGAACCAAAGTTTGGTGATAAGAGAAATCTTTGAAGCCTGCCTTCTTCATGGTTTCTATTTTCTCTTCTGTTGTACGCCAGTTGGCTTGTTCTACCAACTCAATGGGATAAGGACTAGCAGGATAGACATCTGTCAAGAGTTCGTGACTCCATGAACCTACAGCTTTTGCCAAATTGTACATCATTCCGTAGCCACTCTCTTTAGGTACATCAATTAAAATAATCTTCCCCCCGGGTTTTAGAGCACGATAACTGTTTGATAAAGCTAAATCTAAATCAGTAATGTAACTAGGACAGCCGTTATATAGAATAGTATCGTATTGCTCTCCGTTATAGTTTGCCTCCTCAGCCATACAAACCTCTACCCTTAAGCCTCTTTTTACAGCTATTTCGGCCATCTCTTTTGAGGGTTCTAAGCCTTCTTTTATATGAATATCATATTTTTGTTCTAAGATTTTCTCAAACAGACCACTACCACATCCCACAGAGTATATCCGCCCTGCATCTTTCAAGCAATGAGCTACTAGTTTTACTTCAGAGTAAAGTACATTCTTATTTTTCAAGAACCACGAGTCATACTTCTCAGCATGAACATCAAACGCAATTGTTTTTACTACTTCCATTTTAAATCATTAAAAAAAGCCATTTCAATCAATGAAACGGCTTTATATAGTTTATATTAATATCATGTAAACTACCGTTTCCCTACGATGTCATTACAACATATCAGGTTCAAAGGATTTTATCTCAGTCTCTTGATTTCCAAAAGACACTCCTAACAGTTAGCGCCAAAGATAAATAAAACACACTTGCTAAAAAAACTTTTTTACAACATCCTATTCATATTAGTAAAAAAACAAAAAAAAGGGACTAAACCTCATCCGGTTTAGTCCCTTACAACTAACAAACAACTATATTAAAATTCAACTACTTATCTATATTAAAATTCACATACACTTTGAACCCGTGGGGTGGAACAACTACTGAACCCTTTTCACCAAAGATTCTCTCTGCGCTTTTATCCATCACATTATACCAATCACCTGTGGATTCAAAGGGGTTATCAACTGTAATCTCTTTATTAATGAAGTTACCAACTACCAACATCTTATCTCCATTCCGTTCTAGTGTTATAATACGACCTAAATCCCAGTTCGTTTCACTCACCTTCCAATGAAAGTTAGCTTCTTCTTGAAATAAATCCGGATAAGCTTGTCTGAAATTCAGCAACTTGGTGTAAGTGGTATGTAAATAAATGCGATCCTTTTCCTTAATATTTAAGTACTCCCAATGTGGAGGCTTTTTTCCTGTCCTCCCCCCCTCATCAATAGAGACATCATATCCCATTTCTCCAAATTGCCAGATCATTTTAGGTCCGGGAACCGTAAAGCAAAAGGCAGCATTGGTTGCTAAGCGAGTCATACGATTAGCGATTTCGGTTTTCAAATCCCAATTACCCCATTTTTGTTGTTTAAATGCCATACGTTCCTCGTCATGACTCTCCATATAGCTAACATACCCACCAAAAGGCATACCTTCAGTATCACCGGAATAAAATCCTGTAAAACTACTCTTATCCGCATACCCCATAGCGGCTTGACAATAGGCATTATTATAATTTCTCCAAACCTTCATACCCTCTTTTACCAACTCAATCTCTTCTTTAGCTTCACAGAAATGTTCCAAAATAACACAAGCAGTGGGATTGATCTCTTTTACTGCTTCGTTATAGTCTTTAAGAATGGCTATTCTAGTTGCATCATAATTTCCGGCACTAGCTTCTGTTGACCTTTTCTGAGTAAATCCTTTGGTTAAATCGAAACGGAAACCATCGAACTTGTATTCATTCAACAGGAATTGCAAGTTGCGTTTCACAAACTCACGTACTAGAGGTGATTCATGATTAAAGTCGTGAAAAACACTATAAGGGTGAGGAGCATCCACATTAAACCAAGGGTTATCATTCGTGGTTTTATTCTGTCCTATATCCCAATAGAGCTTAGCGAAAGGGTGGCTTCCGGTTGCGTGATTGTACACCACATCTAGAATAACAGCCATTCCTCGTTTATGACACTCATCAACAAACAACTTATAATCATTCTTCGTTCCGTATGCTTTATCCATCGCAAAGAAGAAACAAGGATTGTATCCCCAACTGTCATTGCCATCAAACTCTTGCACAGGCATCAACTCAATGGCATTAACACCTAAATCCTTGAGATAGTCTAATTTCTCAATAGCCCCTTTAATATCACCCGAAGCCGTAAAGTCGCGCAATAGAAGTTCATAAATCATTAAATTATTCTCATCGACTATCTTAAATTCAGAAATACTCCAATTATATGGCTCTGATTTACCCTTAAAAACAGAAACAATACCATTTGCTTTTTTAGGATACGCCATTAATCCGGGATAAGAAGTAATATATTCATCATTGTGAGGATCTAAAATTTTCTCACTATAAGCATCTGCAACAAATAAAAAATCGTCTTTCTTTCCTAAGAAATATTGAAAAGCATACTCTTTGTTTGGATCTAAATTAGTTTCTGTAAACCACCAACTAGCCGTAGTAGCATCACGTTTCATTTGATGTGATGCTTTTAACTCCCAATCTGTAAAATCTCCAACTACATAAGCATAATCCCAACTTTTGTCTTTTTTATCTTTATCATAAAGAACAAAAGTCACCGATGTTCCATCTTCACTTCTATTTATTCCTGCTTTGGTATTGGCTGGCTGTTTTTCATTGACCACATTACCGGGTTCAAACGCATCATCTTCAACCGAAATAAATAAATCTTCCTCATAACCTTTTGTATCACCTTGTTCATTACGAAAAACCAAGCCTATTTTAGGAATAGGAATACTTGCACCAAACCACTCTTTCAATGAAGGAGAAAAAGATAAGCTCCAAAGGTTTTCCCCTTCTTTCTTCATTTTACACTTAGATAGGTTTTCATTCCATTCAGCAGGGACATAAAACCAAGTACCTCCGGCTACTACACCAATGTGCACATAGATATCTTTTTTATAATTGTATAAAGGGGATGTTTTAGGAGGAGAGAAATAAAGCACCCCTTTTTGAGTAGCGACCAACTTTTCGGGTTCAGTCCACACCCCTTCTTTAGGCTCTTCAGGCTTTGGTTTAGGTGTAGGTATCTTGTCATCATCTGAACACCCTAGAATAAATGCTATGCAAAAGAGGAAAAGAACATAGCTTAGTCTTTTCTTTGTTTTCATATAATATCAGTTTAATCTTTAAGCAAAAAGTTAACTAGTATACAAGAAACCCATTAATATTCAGCCTAAGACTATAGGGAATCAAAAAACTAAAGAATAGATTACGCAAACGATTGTTATTTCATATCTTTGATTTTTTCAATAATTTCAGTGAATATATATTAATAATACATAACTTTGATTAGACCTATTTTTAAGAACTATGAAACAAGCACCTGTTACTATAAAGGATATAGCCAAAGCGCTAAACATCTCTCCTTCAACTGTATCCCGAGCACTCCGAAACAAACCGGGTATAAGCAAAAGCACCATTGAAGCAGTAAAGAAGTACGCACAGGAACATAACTACAAGCCTAACATTATGGCGCTTAATTTAAGAAAAAAACAATCGAATACAATTGGCGTTATTGTTCCACAATTCATTCATCATTTTTTCTCTTCTGTATTAAGTGGCATTGAAGAAAAAGCATACGAAGAGGGGTATAATATTATTGTAGCTCAAAGCAATGAACTATACAAAAAAGAGGTGGATATTGTTCATTCTTTCCTTGAAGAGAGAGTTTGTGGGATTATAACCTCGTTAGCTAAAGAGACCAAACAATATGACCACTATCAAGAATTCATAGATCACAACATACCCATTGTTTTTTATGACAGAATATGCACAGAAATTCAAACAGAAAGAGTGGTGGTAGATGATTATGCCGGAGCATTTGCTGCAGTTGATTATATGATACAAACAGGATGTAAACGTATCTTCTTTTATAGTGCGGCCTCTCATCTTGAAATTACTAAGAATCGCAGAAATGGTTATATTGATGCCATGAGTAAATATAAAATTCCTGTAACCAATGATATGATTGTCTTCTGCGACAACAGACAGCAGGCTGTTTTAATTACTCCTACTATTCTTAATTTAGAAAATAGACCGGATGGTTTTTTCGCCATTAATGATGAAACAGCATCAGGAATCTTATCCGCTTGCAAAGAAGAAGGTTTTAATGTTCCTGAAGACATATCTATCTGTGGTTTTACTGGAGGAGCCATAGCACAAAGCACTGATCCTCCCTTAACTACTGTTGATCAACACGGCGAAGAAGTGGGACGAAAAGCAACAGAATTACTATTAAACAGAATAAGACAGGGTGATGAAACGAAATCATCCAATCGCATTGTAAGAACCAAATTATTAATCAGAGGAACAACAAAAAAATTATAAAAGCTAATTACATGAAAACAAAACCCAACTTAAGCTTCTGGAAATTATGGAATATAAGTTTTGGCTTCTTTGGAGTGCAAATTGCTTATGCATTACAAAGTGCCAACATCAGTAGAATATTTGCCACACTAGGAGCAGACCCTCACAACTTGAGTTATTTCTGGATATTACCTCCCCTTGCAGGTATTATAGTGCAACCCATTGTGGGATCAGCAAGCGATAAAACATGGAACAGACTAGGTAGAAGAATCCCCTATCTGTTTGTAGGTTCGTTCATTGCAATTATTGTTATGTGTCTACTACCAAACGCAGGAAGCTTGGGGCTCACCATTAGTTCTGCTATGATTTTTGGTTTGGTCTCTTTGATGCTTTTAGATACATCTATAAATATGGCTATGCAGCCTTTTAAGATGCTTGTGGGTGATTTGGTGAATGAAAAACAAAAAGGGTTAGCTTACTCGATACAAAGTTTCTTATGTAATGCCGGTAGTCTTGTGGGGTATCTTTTCCCTTTCATCTTTACATGGATAGGAATTAGTAATATAGCAGAAAAAGGGACTGTTCCCAACTCGGTTATCTACTCCTTTTATATCGGTGCTGCCATACTCATTCTTTGCGTTATTTATACTGTAATCAAAGTAAAAGAGATGCCTCCGAAAGAATTTGAGTCGTTTCATGGCATTAGTGTAAAAGAAAAAGAAGAGAAAACTGACTTTATTACCTTATTAAAAACTGCACCTAAAGTGTTTTGGACCGTAGGTTTAGTACAACTGTTCTGTTGGGCTGCCTTTATGTATATGTGGACATACACCAACGGTGGTATTGCAGAAACTGTATGGAACACACGCGACACTCAGAGTGCCGGTTATCAAGAAGCAGGGAACTGGGTGGGTGTTCTTTTTGCTGTACAAGCCATAGGCTCTATACTATGGGCCATGGTTATTCCGCAATTCAAATCGCACCTTAAAGCATACTCTATTAGCTTATTTATTGGAGGCATAGGTTTTATTTCGGCACTTTTCTTCACCAATCAATATCACCTGTTTATCTCCTATTTCCTTATTGGTTGTGCATGGGCTGCTATGTTATCTATGCCTTTTACCATACTGACGAACTCCATTTCAGGAAAAAACATGGGAGCTTATTTAGGTTTATTTAATGGAACTATATGTCTTCCACAAATTATTGCAGCCTTAATTGGAGGTAGTTTATTGAAGTTTGTGGGTGGACACCAAATAAATATGTTAGTCGTAGCAGGCGTATTTTTGGTTGTTGCTTCACTCTTTGTCTTTCTCATCAAAGAGACTTCTTTTGAAAAAGAACATCTAAGCAAATAATAATAGAGTTATTGCCAGTAATACTTAAAGAAGCCCTGAGTTTATACCAATTCAGGGCTTTCTTACCTCCTTACAATACAGCTTAAATCAAGAGTAAATCTATAAAAAACGAGGTTTTTATATAATTCATCCCCTTGAATTTACGCATCAGCAATAAGATGAATTTATCGGTCCTAGACCCAACACCCCTCGGTCCTAGACCGAGCACCCTTCAGTCCTAGACCGAGAGGCCTTCGGTCTAGGACCGACTTACACCCACCCTACACGCCAAGGAAGAGGAGATTTTCAAAAGAAAAAAATTAGAAGAATAGAAAAAAAGAGAGTGGATAGAATGGAATAGTTTCAAGTACGGAAACTATTCCATATTAAAATCGATAACACTTTAACTTCTCTTTTTCATGCTTGAAACGGCAGAATAGCCAAACATAAAACCCTTAATCTCCAGCATCGGAGTCTGATATTCACATTATGTGTTCATTTGTCTTTTCTCAACAGGTACAATAAAGGCTTACATTACTCACAGTCATAGTAGCAAAGTCTATTTTAGCTAGGCATAATTTAACAGAGGAAAACAGGAAGTAATCCTGATATTGCGAGCAGTGTCCATCTTTTTAAAGTAGAAATCGATGGCATCAACAACGATACCACCGATCTCAGAGATTTATTCATGGATGTTGGGCTACCAAGATTCGAACTTGGAATGTCAGGACCAGAATCTGAAGTGTTACCATTACACCATAGCCCAATAGTTCTATACTTTCTTTTGCAAATGTAGAATTTATTTTTCAACTGAAAGAAAAAAAACTTTTATTTTTCTCTTTATTAAAAACACTTTAATCCTTTCATTAATCTGTAAAAAACAAAAAAACCATAACAGTTTTATAGAATAACTTTTATCTATAGGATAAATCAGCGTATATTTGCGAACTATTGTAATAGAGTAGAACTAAACAGAACAAACCAAACCAACTATTTAAGTGTTATAACTATAAGTGTTAACTCTTAAATAACATTATAACTTTTAATCAGACTCAATGAACGAAACAAATCAATTAATAAAAAACATAACAGAGGGAATTCAAGAAAAAAAAGGAGAGAATATAATAATCGCTAATCTCACATCTATTGAAAACACTATTTGTAAGTTTTTTGTTATTTGCCAAGGAAATACTCCAACACAAGTAAGTGCTATAGTTGATTCAATTAAACATGTTGTTTACGACAAGCAACAAGAGAGTCCTATAGCTATTGACGGACAAAGTAACGCCCAATGGGTAGCGATGGACTATGCGGATGTATTGGTTCATATCTTTCTTCCTGAAACTAGAGATTATTATAAACTAGAGACACTTTGGGCTGATGCAGAGCTCACCTCTCTTCCAACAATAAAAGAAGACTAAATAAGCAATGAATAATAAGAAAAAACAGAATATTCCTAATATCCCTAAGTTCAACTTAAGTTGGATATATATGCTGATTGCCATATCGCTTATCGTTCTTTATTTTGCTAACGACAAAGGATCGGCTACAAAAGAAGTTTCTTATACCCAATTCCAAGAATATATTCAAAACGGCTATGTAAACAAAGTAATTGGATTTGATGATAACTCCGTTGAAGTTTATCTAAAACCTGAACACATTAAAGATGTATTTGGTAAAGACTCTGTACGTGTTGGAAGAAACCCCGTAGTATTTACGCAAGCTCCCTCAATGGACAAACTTTCTACATACGTAGAGAATCAATCAGAGACCGGAAGCTTTGACGGTGAGGCTAAATACGAACAGAAAAAGGACTACTTCAGTATGTTTCTATGGAATATACTCCCTTTTGCCTTCTTCATCGGCTTATGGATTTATTTGATGCGTCGCATGAGCTCCAAAGGTGGTGGTGCGGGAAATGTATTCAATGTAGGTAAATCAAAAGCCCAACTTTTTGAGAAAGGAGGAGATATCAATGTAACATTTAAAGATGTGGCAGGTCTATCCGAAGCTAAACAAGAAGTTGAAGAGATTGTGGAGTTCTTAAAACAACCCCAAAAATACACAGACCTTGGAGGTAAAATTCCAAAGGGAGCTCTTCTTGTAGGCCCTCCCGGAACAGGAAAAACATTATTGGCTAAAGCTGTAGCTGGAGAAGCCAGCGTACCTTTCTTCTCATTAGCAGGTTCTGATTTTGTGGAAATGTTTGTAGGTGTTGGAGCCTCAAGAGTTAGAGACTTATTTAAACAAGCAAAGGAAAAAGCACCTTGTATTGTGTTTATTGATGAGATTGATGCAATAGGTCGTGCCAGAGGGAAAAACCCTTCTATGGGTGGTAATGATGAAAGAGAAAACACCTTGAACCAGTTGCTCACAGAAATGGATGGGTTTGGCTCTAACAGTGGAGTTATCATTTTAGCTGCAACCAACCGTGTCGATGTTTTGGATAAGGCTCTTCTGCGCGCCGGTCGCTTTGATCGTCAGATCCACGTTGATTTGCCCGATTTAAATGAGCGTAAAGAAATTTTCGGAGTACACCTTCGTCCTATTAAATACGATAGCTCTGTAGACATTGATCTATTAGCTAGACAGACACCGGGATTCTCAGGAGCAGACATAGCCAATGTGTGTAATGAGGCCGCTTTGATTGCCGCTAGAAAAGAAAAAACAATTGTTCAAAGACAAGACTTCTCAGATGCCATTGACCGCATCGTTGCCGGATTAGAGAAGAAAACAAAAATAATGACCAAAGAAGAAAGACGAACCATTGCTATTCATGAAGCTGGGCATGCCAGTCTTTCTTGGCTTCTAGAACATGCTAACCCCTTGATTAAGGTAACTATTGTTCCTCGTGGACGCTCTTTGGGTGCTGCTTGGTATTTACCCGAAGAGAGACAGATTACTACAAAAGAACAGATGCTGGATGAAATGTGTGCCACATTAGGAGGTAGAGCTGCTGAAGAAATTTTTGTAGGAAAGATATCATCGGGTGCAATGAACGACTTAGAACGAGTAACCAAGCAAGCTTATGGTATGATTGCCTATTTAGGCATGAGTGATACTTTACCAAACTTATCGTACTACAATGCAAACTCGGAGTACTTTACCAAACCATACAGTGAAAGTACAGCTGAACAAATTGACTTAGAGGTTAGAAAAATGATAGCAGAGCAATATGAAAGAGCTAAACGCATTTTATCTAAACATCAAAAAGAGCATAACATCTTAGCTGAAGAGCTAATTGTTAAAGAGGTTATTCATGCAGAAGATGTTGAAAACATATTCGGTAAGCGTCAATGGACTTCAAGATCAGAAGAGATTATGGCATTAGAAGAAAAAGCTAATGCAAATGCTAAAGAAAACAAAGAAGAGAAATCCGAAGAAGAGGTAGAGGTTAAGAATGAGGTGAATCATTCCAATTCTACTCAGGAAAGTCAAGCAGAAAAACCTTTAGATACCGATCAAGCTTTATCTTAAAAATACCTTAACGTGAAAAATCTAATTACACGAACCATTATCGGGGTTTTACTGGTAGCAGTCATTCTTACTGCTACCTACTTGAACCCTTATTCTTATATGCTTCTTTTTATGCTCATCACCTCATTTTGTGTTTATGAATTTGCTACAATCATAAATAACAATCAACCAGTGAGTATAAATAAAAAGATGACAACTTTAGCCGGAGCTTATCTTTTTTTAGCAGCAGCTCTTTATCAATCGAATATTACAGCTGCTGATATTTTCATTCCATACATTCTTATTATACTCTACTTATTTATTAGCGAGCTTTATTTGAAAAAAGAAAACCCCATAGCAAATTGGGCTTTTACCATACTCAGTCAAGTATATGCTGTGGTTCCTTTTGCATTATTAAATGTTTTGGCTTTTCAATCCACACACGATCCACAAGTTGTAGAGTTTAATCCGATATTACCGTTATCCATTTTCATCTTTCTTTGGGTAAATGATTCCGGCGCTTATGTTTTTGGTGTTACCTTAGGTAAACACCGATTATTTGAAAGAATATCTCCTAAGAAATCCTGGGAGGGATCTATTGGGGGAGGACTACTAACCTTGGTTGCTGCTTGGATTCTCTCAATGTATTTTCCTACACTGACCTTAACACAATGGTTAACTCTAGGTCTTACTGTTGTTGTTTTTGGAACTTGGGGGGATTTAAGTGAATCACTAATGAAACGAACTTTGGGTATTAAAGACTCCAGTCACATATTGCCTGGGCATGGAGGTTTCTTAGATCGTTTTGATAGTGCGCTTATGGCTATACCTGCAGCTGTTGTTTGCCTTTATCTCTTCAACTTTTTTATGGCTTAATTTAGAGGTTCAGAGAATAAGACTACAAGAAACATAGTCTTCCAGCTAAAATAAAAATTGTCCCTAACTATTATAATATAGTTAGGGACAATTTTTATTTACGACAGTATTCTTCTTAATGCAAATGAGAATAAACTTTTGAGGTAGAAACACTACCCTCTTCAAAATCTATACTTTTATTGTCTTCAGCTTGACTTCTTTCAAACGTCAAGATCTTATGACCATTTTTCGCAGAGTTAATTTTAATCTTAAGTCCTTTACTATCTACAGGAAGATCTATTGACGACAAATTAAAAGAGACAAAAGAGAAAAACATTAAGTTCTGCACTTCAGGATTGTCTAAATCTCCTTGAGCATTATATCGATATTCCAAATGAACATATCCATCATCTTCAGTCTCCGTCCATTCATTTTTAACTAAACTTACACGATGTCTCTCTGATAGAGGATAAGGATAAGCATAATGCACATTTAAATAGTTCCCACCTATCCACATATCATAAACCCAAACCACATCATCACCATACTTTTTATCATCTTCTTCGGTTTCAATAAGCTCAACAGGTTTAGTTAGCACTTTATAAAAATTATTCACCTTAATAGCATGATCATACCCCTGAAAATTATCATATAGTAAAGTGTAATTAATAGCTATACGCTCTCCATCTACCAATCGTGATGAAGGAAAATATCCTGCAATAGGTAATAAGGTAGTCTGATCATCAGCCTGGATGTAAGAAACACCCGACTCAATTTTAACAGTAGCAATCCTTGCAACGAAGTTACCTAAGGAATAACCATCGTCATCATCACACGAGGCAAATGTGAGACTCAAAAGGGTAACTAACAATAATAAAATTCGATTACTTAATTTCATAACACGCATATTTTTACAACTATTTATACTCTAGTATAGAGTAAACGCAAAATGTAAAAAATACTGCATCAAACCATCAATTGCCCCTTATTTTTTCAATAATTTAAGCATTTTCTCTGCAGCATAATCAGGAGCTCCCGGTTCACCTAACCGGAACTTAACCTTTTGATACCCGTCAAACATCGCCTTACGATAGATAGCATCATTCAATATTTTATCTAAAACAGACCGAATGTTTTTCACGGAAAAATCACGAGCAACCAACTCTTCAACCACCGTTTTATCAGCGATTAAGTTTACCAGTGAAATATACTTCACACTCAGAATAATCTTCTTTACAATACTAATCAAAGGAGCTAAAGGAGTGTAATAACAAACCACTTGAGGCACATTAAATAAGGCGGTCTCTAGTGTTGCAGTGCCAGAAGTTACCAATGCCGCTGATGAGTGAGATAAAAGCTCATAAGTTTGATGGAACACCACCTTAACATCATATTGTTCATCAATGTATAAATTATAAAAAGTAGGATCTATTCCGGGAGCACCCGCTATAACCATTTGATAATCGGTAAAAACAGATGCCGCCTCAATCATTGATGGAAGGTTATCTTTTATCTCTTGCTTACGGCTTCCTGATAAAATAGCAATCAGTGGTTTAGCGTTAAATAGTTTGTTTTTCTCTCTAAATAGTTCCTGATCATCTGGATAATTCTCTTTGAATTGAGCAATTTCATCAACTGTAGGGTTGCCTATATAGTATATTGGGTAGTTGTGTTTATCTTCATAAAACTCCTCCTCAAAAGGCAGAATGGAAAAAAGCTCATCCACATCCCTCTTGATGTTTTTAATTCTATACTCTTTCCAAGCCCAAATTTTAGGAGAGATGTAATAGTATATAGGTATTGAAGTTCTCTTCTTTATGTATTTTGCAATTTTCAGGTTAAAACCCGGATAGTCCACCAAAATAACCACATCAGGATTCCATTGTACAATATCCTGCTTACATAATTTCATATTGGAGAGAATGGTACGTAGATTTAATAAAACCGGTCCTATTCCCATAAAAGCTAACTCTTTGTAGTGTTTTACCAGCGTACCACCTACATTTTTCATATAATCACCCCCAAAGAAACGAAACTCTGCTTGAGCATCTTTCTCTTTTAAAGCAGTCATTAAATGGGAAGCATGAAGATCGCCCGATGCTTCACCTACTATTAAGTAATATTTCATTGGATGATATTATTTAAGCTTTTAATAAATCGGACAGCTTTTCTATATAATGATGAGCAGTTACTTCAACAGTTATTGGAGTAATAGCTACATAACCATTATGTAAAGCCCAAAAATCGGTTTTGTCATTATCCGGCTCCTGTGCTTGAAAATTACCACTTAACCAATAGTAGTTCTTGTCTCTTGTTCTAGGGCAAGGTTCTAATTCTTTCACCCATCGACCTGTGGCTTGTTCACAGACCTTCAATCCTCTATAAACTACCGCTTCGGGAAAGTTAACATTCAAACAAGTCCATTGAGGCAACCCCTCTTTCAATACTAGCTGAACCAATTGTTGTATATAACTTTTTGTTTTTGAAAAGTCAGCATCAGCATCATGATTACAAAGAGAAAAAGCCAACGAAGGAATTGCACTAATACACCCCTCTATAGCTGCACCAACCGTACCCGAATAATGCACGTTTACAGCTGAATTATCTCCGTGATTAATACCGCTTACTAATAAATCCGGATTCCTATTCAACAGCACGTTTTTAGCTAGCTTCACACAATCCACCGGAGTACCTGAGCAGGCATAAATTTCCAATCCTTCTTCTTTATGTACTTCCCGATAATGAATAGGTGTTGAAGCCGATACAGCACAAGCCTTCCCTGATTGTGCAGAATCCGGTGCTACTACTACAACATCACCAAAAACACGAATATAACTGATTAACTCATTGAGCCCCTTTGCTGTTACCCCATCATCGTTTGATACTAAAATTAAAGGTCTTCTCTCTTTCATATGCTTTTACTTTTAAGCACAAACATACTAAAAGAAGAGTAGAAATCCATCTGTTTTTCTACTCTTCTTTTTCCTCCACCTTTAGACCAAAAGGGTGTAAATCCTAGACCCGAGCACCCTTCAGTCCTAAACCGACTAACAAGCCACTTACAAGGCTTAACAGAAGGATATGTAAGGATCGATCAACCGAGTGTTTTATGAATTTATAATAAAATAGGAGAAATGACTTATTTTTCTCTAGGGTTGATAGTATATAAATAATTTCTTAAAAGAAAAGTAAGACACTAAAAACAAAGTCTCCTTTATAGAATTAATAAATGAGAAACGAAAGAATTTGCAAACCACCAATTTTATTAAGAGTCATAACATTCACATTAATAGAAAACTAAACCGATAAAATAGATTTAAAATCACTATATTTGCATCTTGTTGAGGAGACGTGAAAACAGGTTCATACTGTAGAGTTATTAACAAAGGACACTAGTTATGAACAGATTACAAAAAGAGTAGAATAAAAAATAGGTCTTTTTATTTTTAATCATTTATTTCACGAAAAATAAATTAATTGGATTAATATGGGAAAAATAATTGCTTTAGCCAACCAGAAAGGTGGAGTAGGAAAAACAACAACTACCATCAACTTGGCCGCTTCACTTGCTACACTTGAGAAAAAAGTGCTAGTAGTTGATGCAGACCCCCAAGCCAATGCCTCATCTGGACTAGGAGTTGATATTAAACAATCTGAATTCACCATTTATGAATGTATCATAGATCGAATTGATGTTCACAAGGCTATTCATAACACAGAGATTCCAACACTAGATGTCATCTCTTCTCATATTAATTTGGTAGGAGCTGAAATAGAAATGCTCAATCTGCCCAATAGAGAAACTATACTAAAAGAGGTATTAACTCCTCTCAAAAAGGATTACGACTTTATTCTAATCGACTGTTCTCCTTCTTTAGGCTTGATAACGGTAAATTCGCTCACGGCTGCAGACTCTGTTATCATTCCTGTTCAGGCAGAATATTTTGCTTTAGAGGGGATTAGTAAACTATTGAATACTATAAAAATAATAAAGTCACGTTTAAACCCCAACTTAGAAATTGAGGGTTTTCTTCTCACAATGTTTGATTCCAGATTACGTCAGGCCAATCAGATTTATGATGAAGTGAAGAAGCATTTCCAAGAATTAGTGTTCAAAACCATCATTCAACGAAACGTGAAACTCAGTGAAGCACCTAGCTATGGATTGCCTGCCATTTTATATGATGCAGATTCCACAGGAGCACAAAATCACTTAGCTTTGGCTAAAGAAATATTAAAAAAGAATTAAAAAGATTTTAGATAAATAGAAATGGCAAAAGGAAGAAACACATTAGGGCGTGGATTAGATGCATTGTTATCAATAGATAGCATTCAAACAGAGGGTTCTTCTTCTATTAACGAAATAGAATTGTCAAAAATAGCCATTAATCCCAAACAACCCCGAAGGGAATTTGACCCGGAGTCTTTGAACGATTTGGCTGCATCTATTGCTGAAATAGGCATTATACAACCCATTACACTTCGTAAACTATCGGATAATGAATATCAAATCATTGCCGGTGAGCGTAGATATCGGGCTTCACAAAAAGCAGGATTAAAAAGCATTCCGGCATATATTCGTACAGCAGACGACGAGAATATGATGGAAATGGCTTTAATAGAAAATATTCAAAGAGAGGACTTAAACTCGGTAGAAATTGCTTTGGCCTACCAACACCTAATTGATGAATATAAGCTTACACAAGAACGACTAAGTGAGCGTATAGGTAAGAACAGAGCTACCATAGCTAATTATTTACGTTTATTAAAACTACCCGCCTCTGTTCAAATGGCTCTTCAAAACAGAGAAATAGATATGGGGCATGCACGTGCCTTACTCACCTTAAAGGAGCCTAAACTGCAAGTAAAAATACTGAAAGAAATTCAAAAGCACGGGCACTCTGTACGTAAAGTAGAGTCTATTGTTAGAGAGTTAAATGCTGAAGGCAACGAAGAAAGCAAAGCACCAATACAACCTAAAAAAACAAAAGAAGAGTTTAACTTATTAAAAAAACATCTTTCAGGTTTCTTTGATACAAAAGTTCAAGTATCTTGCTCAAATAAAGGAAAAGGGAAAATAAGTATCTCCTTTGCCAACGAGGAAGAGCTAGAGCGTATTATGGAAATCTTCGACTCACTAAAGAAATAGATGAAAGGAATTAATATACAATTTAGATATTGGGTTCTCATCCTATCGTTTGGTATAGTACAGACCCTACAACTCTTTTCTGTTTACGCTTTGGCTCAAACCAATGCCAATGACTCAGTTGTTACTGTACCAGAACTTACAATAGATAACATTGAACTACCCGACTCATTAATCACCAAGAACATCCTGATAGTAGATAGCTTAGGTAATGATAGTGTAGATCAAGCAGATATAGAAAAACCCATAATTGCACAACTACCGGACACAACACAACTACCTAAACCCATGAAGCAATGGATTCCCAACCCAACCAGAGCTACATGGCTAGCGGTGATTTTTCCAGGTGCAGGACAAATATATAACCGTAAATATTGGAAGCTGCCTATTTTTTATGGTGGTTTTGCCGGTTGTGCTTACGCTCTAACTTGGAATAACAACATGTATAAGGATTACTCCAAAGCCTATAGAGACTTAATGAGTGGTGATCCTACTAAAAAAAGTTATGAAGACCTACTACCTCCCCATCATGGATATTCACAAAGCCAATTAGAAACGGTTTTTAAGAATAGAAAAGATAGATTTAGAAGGTATAGAGATCTTAGTATTTTCGCTTTTATTGGAGTGTATATTTTATCTATTATTGATGCGTATGTTGACGCTGAATTATCCAACTTTGACATTACACCCGATTTAAGTATGCGTATTGAGCCTACAATTATGAACAACTCTAGCAACACACTACGAACTTCTGATAAATCAGTAGGTCTTCAGTGTAGTTTTACTTTTTAAGGATTTATTTACAATGAAAAAAACGACTTATTATCACATCATACTATTTACTCTTTTGTTCTTTTCTTTACAGCTAAAAGCACAAACTATAGAAGTTGAGATTAAAACTAATGGTGATACTAAGAAAGAAACCATAGAATTACCTCAAGGTATGACTTATCCTATGGATAGTCTTTTGAAAGATTGGCACGTTAAAACTTATATTGACATTAACGAGAACTGTAAAACCTCTCCATCCAATCCTCAATTCAGCGACTCGGTTTACATTGACAGACTTCAACGTATCCCCGCTATTATTGAAATGCCTTATAACTCCATCGTACGTAAGTTTATAGATATGTACACTGAGCGGTTAAGAAATCAGGTATCGTATATGCTGAGCATGAGTAATTTCTATATCCCTATTTTTGAATCGGCACTAGACACCTACAACTTACCTCTAGAACTGAAATACTTACCCATCATTGAGTCAGCATTAAACCCCACAGCTGTATCAAGAGCCGGAGCCTCAGGTCTTTGGCAGTTTATGATTGGAACTAGTAAGTTGTATGGATTAGAGACTAACAGCTTAATTGATGAAAGAAAAGATCCGGTTAAGTCCACTTGGGCTGCAGCTAGATATTTAAGCGATTTATATGACATTTACAAAGACTGGAACTTGGCTATTGCTGCCTATAATTGTGGTCCGGGCAATGTAAACAAAGCCATTCGAAGAGCTGGAGGAGAAACAGATTATTGGAAAATATATTCCTTTCTTCCTCGTGAAACTCAAGGTTATGTTCCTGCTTTTATTGCAGCAAACTACGTGATGAACTATTATTGTGATCATAACATTTGTGCATTAGAGACTAATGTGCCCGAAAGTACAGATACTATACAGGTGAGTCAAAACCTACACTTCAAACAGATTGAAGAACTTTGTGGAACAGATCTTGATGAACTAAAAAGCTTAAATCCTCAATACAACACTCAGGTTATTCCCGGTGACATAAAACCTTACACTTTGCGTCTACCTTTAGATCAAATTAGTAGTTTTATAGAACAGCAAGATACGATTTACAACCATCGATCGGATGAATTATTTCGTCGTAGAACACAAGTTGCAGCTACCCCAAAAGTACAAGCAGCACCCAAAAGACAATCTCCTGCTACAACACAAGGTAAGCTGACTTACCACAAAATAAGGAAAGGCGAAACTCTTTCAACTATTGCTGAAAAGCATAAAGTTTCAGTCAGCCAGATTAGACAATGGAACAACATCAGAGGCAATAAAATAATTGCAGGGAAAAACCTAAAGATATATAAGTAAATAAAAAATACACATATTACTGAAAAGCTTGGTTCGTAGTAATATTTGTTTATTTTTGTATTAGCTTGTTAAATGAACAATGTTTTTATATGGACACAATAGAGAAAAACAATAAGTTAATCGAAGATGAGAAGAGAGTTAATCAAGCTTTTCAAGAATTAATTGAAGATTACTTAGCTACAAATCATAGGAAAAGAGTTGAGATTATTACTAAGGCCTTTAACTTTGCTAAACAGGCACATAATGGAGTGGAAAGAAAGTCGGGAGAACCGTACATTATGCACCCCATTGAAGTGGCTAAAATTGTATGTAATGAAATAGGCTTAGGCTCGACATCCATCAGTGCGGCTTTACTTCACGATGTTGTGGAAGATACTGACTATACTGTAGAAGATATAGAAAACATCTTTGGTCCTAAAATTGCGTTAATCGTTGATGGTTTAACCAAACTTTCAGGAGGTATCTTTGGTGAACACGCATCTGCACAAGCAGAAAATTTTAAGAAATTATTGCTTACAATGTCTAACGACATTCGGGTAATTCTTATAAAAATAGCTGATAGACTGCATAATATGCGTACGCTTGGTGCTTTATTGCCTTCTAAACAGTATAAAATTGCAGGTGAAACGCTCTATATATATGCACCTTTAGCGAATCGTTTAGGGTTATATAAAATAAAAACAGAACTAGAGAACTTAAGCTTTAAATACGAGCATCCGGAAGAATATGCCGAAATTCAGAAAAAACTGGATGATACAGCGGCTGAACGAGACGAAGTATTTAAGACTTTTTCTGCCCCAATCCGTAAAAGCCTGGATAAAATGGGGATGGAATATGAAATTATTGCTCGAATTAAATCGGTCTATTCCATTTGGCGTAAGATTCAGACTAAAAATATCACATTTGAGGAAATTTATGATATTCTTGCGGTTCGTATCATTTTTAAACCTAAAAGCTTAGAAGAAGAGTTAAACGACTGTTTTGACATATACGTAACCATATCTAAAATATACAAACCTCATCCAGATAGAATTAGAGACTGGGTGA
Organism: uncultured Bacteroides sp.; assembly: GCA_964528875.1. Classification (GTDB taxonomy): domain Bacteria; phylum Bacteroidota; class Bacteroidia; order Bacteroidales; family Bacteroidaceae; genus Bacteroides_E. The sequence continues at coordinate 22,643 of CAZGUI010000028.1, forward strand.
GTCATCCTAAAGCTAACGGTTATCAAGCATTACATGTAACCTTGATGGCAAACAACGGACAGTGGGTTGAAGTACAGATTCGCAGTAAACGAATGAATGACATAGCAGAACAAGGTTTTGCTGCTCACTGGAAATATAAAGAAGGAGGTGGAGGAGAAGATGAAGGAGAACTGGAAAAATGGCTCACAACCATTAAAGAGATTCTAGATGATCCTCAACCGGATGCCATTGACTTCTTAGATACTATTAAACTTAATCTTTTTGCTTCTGAAATTTTTGTTTTTACCCCCAAAGGTGAAATTAAAACCATGCCTCAAAATTCCACAGCTTTGGATTTTGCTTTTTCCCTCCATACAGACATTGGCTATCACTGCATTGGTGCAAAAGTTAATCATAAATTAGTTCCTCGAAGCCACGTATTAATGAGTGGAGATCAAGTAGAGATATTAACCTCGAAAACGCAACGTGTAGAGCCTGAATGGATTGATTATGCCACAACGGCAAAAGCTAAAACAGCTATTATATCTTATTTACGCAAAGAGGAAAGGCAGTATCAAAAGAAAGGAGAAAAGATATTAAATAACTTCCTGGAAAAAGAAGGATTAGAGCCCGATTCAGCTGTTATCGATAAATTAATAAACTTTCATAAAGCAAAGAATAAGAACAACTTGCTTGCTGCTATTGGTAAGAAAACTATTGCGTTGGGAGAAAATCAAAAGAACTTCCTGAAAGGTAAAACGAATCCCGGGTGGATGAAATTCCTCTCTTTCTCTTTTGGTAATAGTAAAGAAGACAATAATAATAATAAAGAGAAAGAGGCTGAGAAAAAAGAAATACACCCCATTAACCCTAAAGAAACAGTCAAGGTTACAGAAGATTCGTTACGAGAGAACTATAAAATAGCTCCTTGCTGTCAACCCATTCCAGGAGATGATGTTTTTGGCTTCTTACAGGAAGATGGGAATATTCTTATTCACAAACGTCAATGCCCTATTGGTCTTAAATTGAAAAGTAGCTTTGGAAATCGTATTATTGCAACAGATTGGGACACACACAAAGAATTGTCTTTTTTAATCTACTTATATATTAAAGGAATTGACAATGTGGGTTTGTTAAATAAAATCACAGAAGTAATATCTAAGGAGATGAATGTCAACATCCGAAAGATCAATGTTGAAACAAATGATGGCATCTTTGAGGGGAAAATTCAACTTTATGTTCACGATGTGGATGATGTGAAAAAGATAATAAACAACTTACGTAAAATAAAGGATATTAAAGTAGCCAATCGTATAGAGGGCTAATTCACATTTCCTTTTAATACTCTTTTAATCTAAAGCTTTAAGAATACCTTTAAGCTCATCTTTGATATTGGTTAGTCGCTGAATCACCTCAACTTGTCGGGTGGTATCATCTTTTTTGTATTCTAATTGTTGACGAGCCCCATCTAGTGTCATACCTTTTTTTCGCAACAAATAATGAATGGTACCCACTAACTCTATATCTTTCTCCTGATACTGCCGAGTACCTCCTTCTGTTTTCTTAGGAGACAGGTCTTTAAACTCTTTCTCCCAATAACGAAGAGTAGACTCTCGAAGATCGAACATCTGAGCAACTTCAGTTATAGAATAGAACAGTTTTAGATTTTTCTTACTCATAAATCAGGTTTTAATATCGTTAGATTAATCGTAAACTTTACCATGATTAGCTGCAATTTGAATCATCTTATCATAATCTTCAGCACTTAGATCCATAAAATAATAATTCACAGGATTAACTACTTTTCCTTTCAAGTGTACTTCATAATGTAAATGAGGACCTGTACTTTTTCCTGTAGATCCAACTCCACCTATAACCTCTCCACGTAACACTTTAGCTCCACGCTTAACTTTAATTTCTCTTAAATGAGCATAAAGTGTTTTATATCCAAAGCCGTGATTAACAACAATGGTATTACCATATCCGGTCTCCCACCCTGCCTTTTCAATCACACCATTACCCGTTGCATATACATCCGTACCAGGGCTAGCAGAGAAATCCATTCCCGCATGAAACTTTGTCGTACCATAGATTGGGTCGATACGTGTTCCATAACCGGAGGCAGTTTTCTTCAAATCTTTATTAGCTATAGGCTGTATAGCAGGGACACAGAGAATGCGTTCTTCATGGTTTTTCAATAGCTCCACCACATCATCAAAAGATTTAGATTGAACATAGAGCTGACGATCAAACATATCTAATTTCTGAGTAGTCTGAACCACAAGTTCAGTATTGGGTAAATTCATTAAAGCCTCGTAACGATTCGTTCCACCATATCCCGCCTGACGAATGCCCGGATCAAGAGGATCAGACTGCATAATAACCCGATATAGATTATCATCACGCAACTGAATATCAGTCATAACTGCCAAAGCCTCATCCAAACGATGAGAAAGCACATTGTATTGAGCTACCAACTGACTATTTGCTTTTCTCAGCTCTTTCTCTGAAGGAGAACCAAAAACAAGCAAAAAGACAATAAAGGCAGCCATACCTACGCCGGTTCCTACAAAAAAGCGGCGTATAATGCTTCGTATCCGCTGTCTTATTGTAGGATAAATGCGGTCGTATGTCTGCGTTTGCGGGTTATATACATAGTAAACTTTGCGCATAATGAATAAAGTCCTTTATTTATGAGAACAAAAATAATAAAACAAGCTATCTTTGCATATTCTTTTTAAGAATATTAACCTCATATATAGATATATAGAAGTATGCTAACTGCAAAAGAAACGAGAGAATCATTTAAAAGCTTCTTTGAAGCTAAAGGACATAAAATTGTATCATCAGCCCCTATGGTTATTAAAGATGATCCGACTCTTATGTTCACCAATGCCGGAATGAATCAGTTCAAGGATATTATATTAGGAAATCACGAGGCGAAATATAAAAGAGTGGCCAATTCACAAAAATGTTTACGCGTAAGTGGAAAACATAATGATTTAGAGGAAGTTGGACACGACACCTATCACCACACCATGTTTGAAATGCTTGGTAACTGGTCTTTTGGTGATTACTTCAAAAAAGAAGCCATCGATTGGGCTTGGGAATACTTAGTTGATGTACTTAAACTAGATACAAACCGTTTATATGCCACTATATTTGAAGGTAGCCCCGAAGAGCGTTTGGAAAAAGATGAAGAGGCACTTTCTTTATGGCAACAATACCTCCCTACCCAACAAATCATTGACGGAAATAAAGCCGATAATTTTTGGGAAATGGGAGACACTGGTCCTTGTGGACCTTGTTCGGAAATTCACATTGACTTAAGAACTGATGATGAGCGTCAACAAATAAATGGAGCAGATCTTGTAAATAAAGATCATCCACAAGTTATTGAAATATGGAACTTAGTTTTCATGCAATACAATAGGAAAGCAGATGGATCATTAGAACCACTACCCAACAAGGTAATTGATACCGGAATGGGATTTGAAAGATTGTGTGCTGTATTACAAGGTAAAATCTCAAACTACGATACGGATGTATTTCAACCCATCATCAAAAAGATTAGTGAAATCACTCACTTAACTTATGGTAAAGATGAGAAGGTTGATATTGCAATGCGTGTTATTGCTGATCACATAAGAACCATAGCTTTCTCCATTACCGATGGGCAGTTGCCCTCTAATGCAAAGGCAGGGTATGTAATCCGCCGAATACTTAGAAGAGCTGTTCGTTATGGATATACCTTTCTCAATCAGAAACACCCTTTCATGTTCCAACTGATTCCTGTACTTGTGGAAAATATGGGGGATGCGTATCCTGAACTAAAAACTCAACAAAACCTGATAGAAAAAGTGATGAAGGAAGAGGAAGAATCTTTCTTACATACATTAGAAACCGGAATTCACTTATTGGAAAAAACCATTCTTGAGGCTGATAAAGAAGGTCTAAATGTAATCAGTGGAAAAGCTGCTTTTACACTGTATGACACCTTTGGCTTTCCTTTAGACTTAACTGAGTTGATATTGAAAGAAAAAGGTAAATCGGTTGATGTGAACGAGTTTAATACCGAAATGGAAAAACAAAGAGAACGTGCTCGTAATGCAGCTACCGTTGAAACAGGTGATTGGATTGTACTTAAAGAAGGAACTTCAACATTCATTGGTTACGACTTTACCACATACGATGTTTCCATTTTAAGATACAGAGAGGTGAAGAGAAAAAAAGAAAAACTCTACCAAATTGTACTAGATAGAACTCCATTTTATGCAGAAAGTGGAGGTCAAGTAGGTGATACAGGAAAGTTAATCAATGGTACAGAAACCATTGAAGTAATAGATACAGTCAACGAAAACAACTTAACTATCCATCTCACAAAAAAGCTTCCTACTGATGTATCAGCAACATTTCAAGCAATAGTTAATGTTGAGAAAAGAGTAAAAACTGCAGCAAATCATACAGCTACTCACTTACTCGATCAGGCTTTACGCGAAGTATTAGGTACACACGTGGAACAAAAGGGATCATTGGTTACTCCCGAATACATTCGTTTTGACTTCTCTCATTTCCAAAAAATGACTGATGAGGAAATTAAACAAGTAGAAAAATTGATTAACCGTAGAATTCGAATGAATATTCCTCTTACTGAACACAGAAACATCCCAATCAGTGAAGCCAAAGATATGGGAGCAATTGCTCTCTTTGGCGAAAAATATGGAGATGAAGTGCGTGTTATTCAGTTTGATTCATCTATTGAATTCTGTGGAGGTACTCACGCTTCAAGTACAGGCAATATTGGAGTATTTAAAATCATTTCCGAAAGCTCTATTGCTGCAGGGGTTAGAAGAATAGAAGCTATTACCGGAGAAAGAGTAGAAGAAATGATGTACACAGTACAAGACATGATGGCCGATATTCGTGGGCTCTTTAATGATGCTCCTGATCTGACCAATGTGATCAAGAAATACATCGAAGGGCACGATGAACTACAAAAAAGCTTAGAAGGGTATGTTAAGGAAAAGAAAGCTGAAATTAAGAAGCATCTGCTAAAGAATAGCAAAGAAATAAATGGCATCAAATTGATAAAATTAGCATCTCCTATACCTGCTGAACACATTAAAGATATTGCATTTCAATTAAGAGGAGAAATCCCGGAAAACCTCTTCTTTGTTGCAACCAGTGATTATGGACACAAACCCAGTCTAACCATCATGATAAGTGATAACCTAGTTGCAGATGGCTTGAATGCCGGAAAAATGATACGTGAAGCTGCTAAATTAATCCAAGGTGGTGGAGGTGGACAAGCTCACTTTGCTACTGCAGGAGGGAAAAATACTGATGGACTAACTCAAGCTCTAGATAAAATATTAGAGTTGGCCAACTTGAAATAAAGTAAACAATATAAATTCAAAAAGCCGGAAGAATTATTCTTTCGGCTTTTTTTGATATAAAGTAAGAAACGTCGTATCTTCTTCTATTCAAAAAACTCTCCCACTTGTTGTTTAGGAAAATTCACTAGAAAAACATTCTTTGTCGCACGTGTAATCGCTGTGTATAACCATTTGAAGTAATCGGAGTTCACATACTCTTGAGTCATATACCCCTGATCAATATAAACATTTTCCCATTGACCTCCTTGAGCCTTATGACAGGTTACAGCATAGGAAAACTTAACTTGTAATGCATTGAAATGCTCATCACTTTTTATTTTATTGAAACGATCTTTTTTTCGGGGTATATCCATATAATCTTCAGCAACAGCCTTGAACAAGCGCTCATTATCTGTATAAGATAACGCTGGAGCTTCAGAATAGAGAGTATTTAAAATAATCTTTACTTCCATTTCAAAATCATCAGAATCGGAAAATGAGAGGAGAACATCAGCAAAACGAAAACCATACAACTCATAAATGCGTCGGATACGATTAACTTTTAGAATTTCTCCGTTAGCTATAAAGTCGATCTCTTTAATTTTCTCTGTCCAGTAGTAATTGTTTTTCACCACCATAATTCGATCTCCCACACTCAATTCTTCTTCCCTATATAGAATGGTGTTCCGAATGCCTTGATTATAAATATTTGCCCGTTTATTGGAGCGACTAATCACAATGGTTTCATCCATACCTTCGTTTTGGTAAGCTGAACTCAAAGATTCAATGAGTTGGCTACCTGTAATGGCTTTCACATCCGTATAAGGTTTGAGGCAAAATTCAGGCAAAGACAAATACTGCTCTGCTTGAATATGTTGCCTAAGAGCAGTAGCATTTGCTAAGATACCGGAGTCTTTAACTTGTCTTACCACCTCAGTCAAAGAATATTCAGAAACAGTTAAACCATAAGCGGACAAGTAGTCTTTTCGTAAAGCCGGGCTTTCTTCTTCTCCTACAGGAGGTAACTGTGCGGGGTCTCCAAGTAAAACAATTCTACAATCGGAAGAGTAAACATAAGAAATCAGATCATCCAAAAGATATCCAGTTCCAAAAAGAGCATCGGAATACCCTTGATTGGAAATCATTGAAGCCTCATCAATAAAAAAAGTAGTTTGTTTTTTTAGATTTCGATCTAAGGAGAAATCAGTCTGAAAATCAGTTTGAGTTTTCTGACGATAAATTTCCTTATGAATCGTAAAAGCCGGATAATTAGCATAAGATGAAAAAACTTTTGCAGCCCTACCCGTTGGAGCCAACAATACGGCAGACTGTTTTAATTGCTCCATGGTTTGAATAACTGAAGCAATTAAAGCTGTTTTACCAACTCCTGCATACCCTTTAATTAAAAGAATTTCTTTAGCATCTTTCGACAAAAGAAATTGAGCAATCAATTCTATAACTTTTAATTGATCTTTTGTTGGCTCAAAGGGGAAATTTTCTTTAATTTTATGAATTATATAGTTATATAACATTATTGACTAAAAAAATCTCTATATAAGTGAGGATAAATAGATTAATTTATTCTATTTTTGTGTGTACGAATATAAACTAAAAAAACATAATATTATCATGAAAATCGTATGGAATGTATTATTAGGTATCGCCATTATAGTGTTAGCCTACCTGTGCTATGCTAGTATTATGGGGCCTATTAATTTTGAAAAGACCAAAAATCAAAGAGAGAAAGCAATTATTGCTCGCTTAATCGACATCAGAAGAGCTCAGCAAGAATTTAGAAGTTTAAATAAACAACAATACACCACTAGCTTTGATAGTTTAATAGACTTCGTAAATACTCAAAAATTACCTATCGTTGCTAAAGAAGGTGTCCTTTCAGACGAACAACTAGAATCCGGATTAACAGAGAGAAAAGCAATAGAAATTATTGAAAAAGCTAAGAAAACCAATAATTGGGCTGAAGTAAAAAAATTAGGTCTTGAAAACTTTTCTCGTGACACCATTTGGGTTCCTGTAAAAGACACTATCTTCTCCAAAGACTACAACGCAGATTCTCTTCGTTTTGTTCCTTATGGTAATGGTGCTGTATTCCAAATGGATTCTGTAAACACAACAACAGAGTCGGGTGCTCCAATTTACTTATTAGAAGTAAAAACTCCATACGAAACTTATCTTAGTGATTTAGACAGGCAAGAGCTTATCAACTTAATAGATATGCAAAAGAAACTAAATCGTTATCCTGGATTGAAATTTGGTGATTTAGAAATTCCTAACAACAACGCAGGAAACTGGGAATAATTAAATTTATTTAGAAATAACACCTATGTCCGATAGAGAAAAAACTACAAATCAATTTGATTTTAGTCATTCGGAGCATTGCATATTATCCATCCGTCTTAAGGCGGATGGATTTTCATTTTTCGTTTTTGACGCCCAAGAGTCTAAAAAATACTCTTATGAGTTAAAAACAGATTCATCTTTATCTCTTACTGCTAATCTTAAAAAAGTATTTCAAAACGAGGAATTCATAACTAAGCCTTATTTACAAAAAAGAGTAATTTATGCGGGGTTGCGTTACATTCTTTTGCCTTTAGAGCTTTTTGAAGACGAGCAAAAAGAAATCCTTTTCTACCATAGTCATATTAAAAAGGACAATGAAATCATTAAATATGATATTATAAAAGATAGTAACTTGGTTGTTCTTTATGCCATGGATACCAGTACTCATAAGTTTCTCAATGAGTGGGATCAAGAGGTAAGTATCCAATCACAATTAAGTTTATTGATTGAAAAGCTATCAACAATTAACAAAAGCAGTCAACAGAAGCAGATGTTTGTTGATATACAAAAGAATAGAGTCTCTATCTACTCTTTTGAAAAAGGTAATTTATTGGCAAATAATTCATTTACCATTCAGTCGTTCGATGATGTGCTTTATTACTCCTTATATCTTTGGAAGCAATTAGATTTTGATCAGCTGGAAGACGAACTCTTAATCTTAAAAGAGTCGGATAAGGAACAGAGTGTATTCCCTGAATTCAAAAAGTACTTAAACAATATCGATTTTTTATCCATAAACCGCCTTTTTGATTTAAATTAGAACTAAATATATGAGAATTACCGGAGGAGAATTTAACAGAAGGCGTTTTCAAATTCCTAAAACTTTTAATGCAAGGCCGACAACTGACTTTGCCAAAGAAAATTTATTCAACATATTAACGAATCAAATTGATTTCGAGTCGGGTATAAAAGCTCTTGATCTTTTTGCGGGTACAGGAAACATTAGTGCTGAATTATTATCCAGAGGATGTGATTTAGTTATCAGCGTTGAACAGCAAAAAGCACATGTAGACTTCATACGCAAAGTCATGGGAGAGCTTAAGGTTGAGAACAACATCTTGATTAAAGGGGATGCCATAAAATTCATCAAGCGCACACACGAAAAATTTGACTTCATATTTGCTGATCCTCCTTATGATTTTGATGAGTTAAACCATATTCCCGATTTAATATTCTCTCAACAAATATTATCTCCGGATGGATTATTTGTTTTGGAACATGGGAAAAAGCACAACTTTGACAATCATCCAAGCTTTAAAGAAAGACGTGTTTATGGAAGTGTCAACTTCACGTTCTTCAAACATCAAGCCAAACCCTAAGTAGAATCTAAGCAAGCAATTAAGAACGATTTTTATTAAGTAAATCCGGTTCCTTTTTTGCAACCAAAACAGATTTCAGTTTCAGTTTTTATCTTCCTTTTTAATCCTTCTTCTAAGCTTTGTAGGTGGGATATTGAACGGTCTAGGACCGAAGGCCTGTCGGTCTAGGACTGAAGGGTGCTCGGTCTAGGACCGAGGGACATTAGGTCTAAGACCGACTGAACCTAAATTTCAAATTCTTCCTTTTTACTTCTCTTTTAAGTT
>CAZGUI010000029.1:0-31896 GCA_964528875.1 uncultured Bacteroides sp.
GTCAGAACAACGCTTTTTCATTTGAGGAGAGTGTTGTTTTTGCTTGCACATAACGTCTTGTTTACGCAACTCTTCTTCAACTTTCGCCAATCCTCACTATATAACTTTCGTAAACCATTTATCACACCACTCAGAAACCAATATATATATGACTTGTTATCAGTCTTATACTAGCCTCAAAGAAAAATATAATCATTTACTATTGACGCAAGTTGTCATGTTGCTATTTATTTCTCCACAAATATAAGACTTTTTAAACATGCAAAAAATCTTTAATGGAATTTTTCTGCAATCTAACTCTCTATGTTACAAATAACTATCCAAATCAAATTCTTTTAAGTCAATATTCTGTTCATTATGTTCTGTGTTTTCAGATGTATTTTCTTTTTCAACTCTGGTTAACATTTCAGCTACACGCTGTCTGCCACCGTCTATTTGTTTAATCATCAGTTCGAAAAGATCGGTTTGTTGCATTTGAGTAATTGTTTGAACAGCCTTTCGCTCCGATTCATCACTGATATCATTTTGTTGGATTGCTTCAACGGCTTGAGACATTTCTTCAAATGATAATCCTTGTGCAGTTTGAGAATCAAACTGAGTCAACAGTTCCATTTCTTCAACTTCCAAATCTAAGAGGTTTTCATCTTCATCATATTCCATCTCAAAAACAACTTGAAGAGGTTGTTGGTTGGCTTCTTTAAAGCCTTGGTTACTTGAAGCTGAAATAATTCCTGTGTAAGTACTCTTGCCAATGATGCTCTTGGCTCTCCTTGATATGGTTTGAGTTGGTTTTGCTATCTGCCTCTTCTTTTTTCTAAAACGAAATATCACTATCCCGTAATAGAGTACCAGTAATACAAATATGATAGTTCCTATTTTGAGCATCATAATAGGTCTTTTAGATTTTGAGTATAAAGCTCGTTAATTTCATCTTTGTGGGCTTCAAAATGGTTTTGGAGGATTGCTTCCACATAACTGCTTACGGTTGCTTTCCCATTACCCAGTAAAGCCACGAGGCGTGTGAGCTTCTCATGTGTGTTGTTGCTCACATATACTGACCGTCTATCGGGTAGTTCCATTTTTTGTAAAAAGCGACTTTCATAATCTGTTTGATTACTCTTTGAGTGGTTATCGGTAGTTGGCTCATTCTCTTTAGCTTGTTCTTGTACAATTACGGTAGGAGACCCTGTTTTTTCTTTTGATGGTTCTTTTTTTGATTTCATCGGTAATCCTTGAGATATTATCTCCTTCATAAAGTTCTCATCTATTATTCTGTTTTCTTTTTTTGCCATTGTGTTTATAGTTTTATGATAAATCCAATTTCAGTAATTAAATCTTCTAAGTTGCTGCCACGCATCAATCTTTTGTCTGCAGGAAAGAGAGTGGAGCGAAAAATAGATGGTTGATCTCCAAACATCTCTTTTTTGTAGCGTTTGGTATCTGGTATGTAGGTGGTCATTAGGTTTAGCTCTAATTCATTGATTGTTTGTTCATATAGTTGGTAAAGGTCTGTTCTCTCTCTTTTGTCAACCTGATTCCAAAACAGGTGCAAACCTTTCAGGTTAAACTCGCTATTTTGAACCAACAGACTGTCAATAGTCATTGCAAACGAGAGCGTACTTTCAAGCACTACCCTATCTGCGGTAATGGGTGTAAAGATATAATCCATTGCGGCCAATGAGCTGATGACTCCCTCACTATTTACTGTTCCTGGTAAATCGAAAAAGACAATGTCAGTTTCAGTAACTTGGCTCTGGATATGATTAGTTGCTACTGTTATTGCATCTTCTGGTATGGCGCAAAGAATGGGATAAGCCTTTTTGTTAAGTGTTTTGAATTGTTTATATGCCAGTAGCTTATAGTTTTGATTGTTGTTTATCAGTTCGCTGTCTCTTTTTCTCATTGCAGTTATGCTGTGCTGAGGATAATCACAATCTACAACTGCCACATTGTATCCTTTCAGGTAATGCAGATAACTGGCTGCAAGTACTGTAAATGTGGTTTTACCTACACCTCCCTTTTGAGTGGAAAATGCTACAAATAATGTTTTACTATTCATCTTGTTTTATTTTATGAGTGATTGAATTACCGAATTAATGGGTTCATGACTTACTGAATGATTGAATTCAATAGTTCAGTAAGTCAGTAGTTATTTATTGACTGATTGATTTCAATATGGAAGTCAATCTTTACTTCGTTCTTGCATTCTTCCACAAATAAACAACTAAAAACAGCAGCTTTTTTTCTTTGGCCATAGATGGCTATTAACGACTTGATATGTCGTTGTTATTCATTTGACAATAAAAAAAGAACTGAGTTACTTTGTAACTAAATAACTTGATGAAACGAACTAATCCGAAATGTGATTTTCTCATTTTGGGCATTAATTATTTAATAGGATAAACTCAATTCCGTAACAACGGAATTTTATTATCGTCAGATAATAGCAAGGTGTGTTTTGAGCTGCTTGAAATATTTTCAGCTGCTCAAAACCTTACCCTTTCAGGGGTGATTAATTTTCTCGGAACTCGAAAATTAGAATGATTTAATTCATGTAATAATGTGTATGGATAAAAATAAAACAAAACATAATCAATTGCGTAAAGGTGGTCGTAAGCCCAAGAAAGATCCTGCTGTTTACAGGTATTCGGTGAGTTTTAATGCTGCCCAGCATGAGCAGTTTTTAGCTCTCTTTGAACAGTCGGGTATGAAAACCAAAGCTCACTTTATTGTTAAGCGGATATTTGACGAATCTTTTAAGGTTATTCATATTGATAAACCTACAGTTGATTATTACTCAAAGCTCACTAATTTCTACTCTCTGTTTAGGGCAATTGGTGTGAATTATAATCAGGTGGTTAAAGCTATCAACCAACATCTTACTCCTAAAAAGGCACTGGCCTTTTTGTATAAGCTGGAGAAAGCAACTCTGGAATTAGTTACTGTAACGCGTAATGTTGTTACTCTTACCAAAGAGTTTGAAGAGAAGTATATCAAAATTAAAAGTGACAAAACGGACAAATGACATGGTTGCTAAAATAAATGTAGGCAGTTCGCTGTACGGGGTACTAGCTTACAATCAAAAAAAGATGGATGAGATGGAGGCTGATGTTTTATTTACTCATCGGATGTTTGAAAGTGAAAACGGCAGGTTTAGTCTCCGCCAATCTATGGAGAGTTTTGAAATGTTTCTTCCACAAGACATCAGGACCGAAAAACCCATTATCCATATCTCCTTAAATCCGCATCCCGATGACAAGCTTTCAGATGCTCAACTTTCACAAATTGCACAGGAGTATATGGATATGCTTGGTTATGGCAATCAGCCTTATATTGTCTATAAGCATGAGGATATTGAGCGGCATCACATCCATATTGTTTCTCTTCGTGTGGATGAACAGGGAAGAAAACTCAACGATAAGTTTGAATATAGGCGCAGCAAGGAGATTACCCGTATATTGGAAGAGAAGTATGGTTTACGTCCAGCTGAAAGGTCAAAATCTGAAGATATTTCACAATTAAGCAATGTGGATTATCAGGCAGGAGATATTAAAAAGCAAGTTTCAAATACGGTTAAAGGTATAATGAGTAGTTACCGCTTTCAGAGCTTTGGTGAGTTTAAGACTTTGCTTTCATTGTATAATATCCATGCCGAGGAGGTGAAAGGTGAAATAAGAGGAAGATCCTATCATGGTATTGTATATTCTGCAACCGATGATAAGGGAGAGAAAAAAGGTAACCCAATCAAGTCTTCACTGATTGGCAAATCTGTTGGAGTGATTACTTTGGAGCGGAAAATAAAGCAAACCGGTGAATTATGGAAAACAGGAACTCTGCGCTTATCCATTAAAGATTCCATTCAGGAAGTATTGAATCATTCAACTTCGATTGATCAATTCAGAGATGATTTGAAAAAGAAGGGGGTTGATGTGGTAATCAGACAAAATGATGATGGACGCATTTATGGAGTTACCTTTATTGACCATAACAACAGGATTGTTTTTAATGGTTCAAGATTGGGTAAGGAGTTTTCAGCAAATGCAATACATAAGCGTTTTCAAAGCGGTGCAGGCTTTGAAGTTAAAAACAAGCCCCTAAAGCAAACAAGTCATCAATCTACGAAAGACGAAACTGATTCATTGAATCAATATTCTTCAGATTATCAAAATCAAACTAACGGCAAAGAGTCACTTATTAGTGATATTTTCAAAATGCTTTTGGGCAATCAGGGTAATCATGATGATAATTACTATTCCTATTCCGGAAAGCGAAAAAGAAAAAAGAAACGTCGTTTTGGAAGACAAAATTAACTATCAGAGAATAACAATCAATTTATTACATTATGCAGAGTGAAGATGATTTAAGAGGTCTTGCAAAAGTGATGGACTTTATGCGTGCAATCAGTATTGTTTTGGTACTGATTCATATTTACTGGTATTGTCATGCATATTTCGTAAGTATGAACTACAATGTTGGAGTTGTAGATAAGATACTATTAAACTTTCAAAGCAACATAGGTTTGTTTAATCATAATCTCATCACAAAATTGTTTGCCGTACTGTTTCTGGCTTTATCGTGTCTAGGAACAAAAGGGGTGAAAAATCAAAAGGTAACCTGGAGTAAGATTATGCTGTTTCTGGTATTTGGAGTTTTATTTTTCTTCATCAATTGGTGGATACTTGATTTGAGGCTGCCTGTCTCTTCAAAAGTGATACTTTATACCTTTTCAATGGCTACAGGTTATCTATTCTTATTGCTTTCGGGTGTATGGATTTCAAGGCTAATCAAACTCAATATGATGGATGATGTATTCAATATAGAGAATGAGTCATTTATGCAGGAAATGCGATTTATGGATAATGAATATGCTGTGAATCTTCCAACCCGCTTCTGGTATCGCAAGAAGCAGTACAACGGATGGATTAATGTGGTTAATCCTTTTCGGGCTACCATTGTGTTGGGGACTCCCGGTAGTGGTAAGTCATATGCTGTTATCAACAACTACATCAAGCAACAGATTGAAAAGGGTTTTTCCATGTATATCTATGATTATAAGTTTCCTGATCTCTCTGAGATTGCCTACAATCACTTGATGAATCATACAGACGCTTATTCGGTGAAACCTACTTTTTATGTGATTAACTTTGATGATCCTCGCAAAAGCCATAGGTGTAATCCAATCAATCCTACATTTATGACAGATATTTCGGATGCTTACGAATCAGCTTATACCATTATGCTGAATCTGAACAGAAGTTGGATTCAAAAGCAGGGGGATTTCTTTGTTGAATCTCCCATTATTCTTTTGGCTGCAATCATATGGTTTCTAAAAATCTATGAGGGTGGCAAGTATTGTACATTCCCACATGCCATTGAATTCCTGAATAAAAAGTATGCCGATACTTTTACTATTTTGACTTCTTATCCTGAACTGGAAAACTATTTAAGTCCATTTATGGATGCCTGGGAAGGTGGAGCACAGGATCAATTGCAAGGGCAAATTGCATCTGCCAAGATTCCACTCTCCAGAATGATTAGCCCTGCTCTCTATTGGGTGATGACGGGTGATGATTTCTCTTTGGATATCAATAATCCCAATGAGCCCAAAGTGCTTGTAGTGGGAAATAATCCCGACAGGCAAAACATTTACTCTGCAGCTTTGGGTCTTTATAATAGCCGTATTGTAAAATTGATTAATAAAAAAGGCAAGCTGAAAAGCTCTGTTATTATTGATGAGTTGCCTACCATTTATTTCCGTGGGCTGGATAACTTGATTGCTACGGCCAGAAGCAACAAGGTTGCTGTATGTTTAGGGTTTCAGGACTACTCGCAATTGACACGTGATTATGGTGATAAGGAAAGCAAGGTGATCCAAAATACCGTAGGTAATATCTTTGCAGGCCAGGTAGTAGGCGAAACGGCTAAAGTTTTGTCGGAACGCTTTGGAAAGATTTTGCAGAAGCGTCAATCCATGACTATTAATCGTCAAGATAAATCAACCTCCATCAGTACGCAGTTAGATAGTCTTATTCCGGCAAGCAAAATTGCCAATTTATCGCAAGGGATGTTTGTGGGTGCTGTGAGTGATAACTTTGATGAGCGGATAGAACAGAAAATATTTCATTGTGAAATAGTGGTGGATAACGAAAGGGTAAAAAGAGAGACTGCGCTATATGAAGAAATTCCTGAGATTATTGATTTTCGTGATGCTGATGGTAACGACCATATGAAAGAGCAGATTCAGCTCAATTATGATAGAATCAAACAAGATGTTAGGGATATTGTCAGTAGTGAAATGGAGCGGATTGAGAATGATCCGGAGTTAGCTCATTTGATTCAGCAGAAGTAGCTATAATAAACGAAAGAGGCAGCAATCCTCAAAAGTTACTGCCCCAATATTGTTTTCTGAAAATAAGGATAACTATTTTCTCTTCATAGGACTTCGACGATAACATTTATCCCCTTCTGCATTGAGTATAAAAATCTCCGTAATCTCTTGTCTGGCGTTACCTGCTAACGGGTTTACAATAGAAAACTTACAAGTAACCTCTTGTGCCAATATGGTGTTTGCCGATGCACTTTTATATGCTTCGGGAATCTTTACGGATGCTTTCATTAAAGAGTCAACCACAAGTTGATTCTTGTCTATAGATTTCTGATAAAATTCGTTCAATACATTGAGTCGATCTTTTCCCATACTTTCGGTATGTTCAGCAATTCGTTGATTATAAAATTCAAGATCTTTAGCTTTCTTTGTCTCGAACACTTCGGTTAATATGGCAATGCTATCTCCAACCGTAATATTGGTGGGTTTTCCCATTTCTATCACTTTAAACTGCAAATCAGTCCAAGTACCTCTTTTATCGGTTTGCACAAAGTCAGCTATTGCCTTTTCATATTTGTTCTGTCCTCCACATCCCACAAAGAACAGAACAACTACTACCATCATTAATAAATTTCTATTCATATACTTATTATTCATGTTATTTTCAAATACATGCAAAAGTAATAATAAACAACGAGAATGTTGTTTATTTAACTTACTACCTATCTTTTATTTGCATTCTATCTTAAGGTTTAGTTGTCTTCGAAATTTGCCAAAAAATCAAGAATTACTTATCCTTATTGAACACGATTAAACTCTATACTTATAGATACCATACTTATAATCAAATGAAAACAAATAGCTTTGAGACTAATACAGTCTTCTAAAGTCTTATTGCGACACCAGCTTAACAAACCACACTCCGCTGACTAACAAATAGCTACCTTTAATTCTACTATCAAATAAAAAACTTTTAAAACAAAAAAGCTATGGATGTAAATGAAAGTAACAAATCGGTGGTTGAAGAACAAAAACAGGATGTTCTTTTAGCATTAGACAAAAAGGAAAAAACGGTTGCTGCAGTAACTGGTATTGACAAGCAAGGAAACCTCCAAACAGCTCCACCTCAAAAGAAACACAACAATGAGTTCTTGAAGCTGGACCGTCATGGTGATATTGCTAGTAACTTCTTGAAAAACTTTATTAGTCAGTTGAAAGATCCAACACGGTTTGAATTATTTAAAACGGAAATCAGTAAGGTTGAAGAGTCTGCAAAAGAGATTCAAAAACATGAAGAAAAGCCCACAAAAGCATCAAAAGCTAAGCTGGATGATATGCGTGTAAATAGTGAGCAAAGATCTCCACAAGAGCAGAGCGTTTCGGATAATGTAAAGAATATATACTCCAATGGAGATAATTATTTTGTAAATCCAAACAAAATTGATTGGCAAACATTGAAGAGTTTTGGGATTAATAAAGAGCAGATAGAGAACTCTAAATACTTTGAATCTATGCTCAGAGGCTACAAGTCTCCACATACCTTTCCAATTGAATCAAAAATAGGAAACATTACGCTCAAGACAGATGCACGTATATCTTTTCGTCCGAATGAAAATGGTGATGTGGTATTGGCTATTCACGGAATACGTAAAAAGCCTGAACTTGATCGTCCCTACTTTGGACATGAGTTTAGCAAAGAGGATAAGGAGAATCTACTCAAAACAGGAAATATGGGGAGAAAAGTTGATATTAAAAACTATTTTACCGGAGAGACCATCCCCTCTTTTATCAGTATCGATAGGCTCACTAATGAGTTGGTATCGATGCGGGCTGACAAGTTTCCATTTCCGGATGGTATCAATGGTGTTGATTTGAATGAGAAGCAAAAGAATGATTTGCGAGATGGGAAGGCTGTATGGGTGGAAGAAATGATTTCTTCAAAAACTCAAAAGCCATATTCTGCTTTTGTTCAAATCAATGCTGATAAGCGCACTTTGGAGTTTATCTTTCCAAAGAATAATCAAAAACAGTCTAATGAGATGGGTGTTCGTATTCCAAAACTTTTAGCAGGCGTTGAGTTGACTGAAAAGCAACAAACCGACTTGAGATCGGATAAAACCATTTATGTGCGTGGTATGAAAGATAAACAGGGAGAGGAGTATAATGCTTATATCAAGGTAAATCTTGAGGATAAAAAGCTTGACTTTTTCAGATTCAATCCCGACAAAGCAAAGGCAAAAGAGATTACTCCATCGAATGAGCATAAAACGCAGGTTGCAGTAAACTCAGAGGGTAAGACAAACGAAGCAACCAAAAAGATAGAAGAACCTCTGAAACAAGGACAAAACAAACCAACTGAATCTCAAACTAGTAAGTTGAATAAAAAAGAAATCCAAGAGAAAGAAATTACCCAGGCATCAAAAAAAGGGAAGAGAATTAAAGTATAGATTGATAATTAAAGAAAGAGCTTCTTAATTCCACCACCCCCATTCCAATTCATTTCTTTTCTTGAAAAGAGGCTGGTGAAAACAGGCTGTAAAACCATGTTACTGCTTCGTTTATGCTTACTGCCCGCAAAGCTGGGCAGCACCGCAGACACTGCATCGCAACATCGTTTTTTAATGCAGCCTTTTGAGTTTGTTTTAAACTTTAATGTTTCGGTTTAGAATAGACTTACTGAAGCTTTTATATATAAAGTGATGAACCTTGCTTTGGCAAGACAACATCACTTTTTTTATTGTCAAAATCATACATCTATACATCTGTTGAATTTCACAAGACCTATCTGTTTCGCAAGCTGCACAGATAAGTCTTTGAT
Source organism: uncultured Bacteroides sp. (assembly GCA_964528875.1). Classification (GTDB taxonomy): domain Bacteria; phylum Bacteroidota; class Bacteroidia; order Bacteroidales; family Bacteroidaceae; genus Bacteroides_E. The sequence goes on from CAZGUI010000029.1 coordinate 9,144, forward strand.
ATGAAAGCAGCAGAAAAATCAATACCATCCACTCTGCTAAAAAATCCTTTTCATACCGAATACTCGGATATGAACGTATTTTCGCTTCATTTCTGCTATCCATTTTCTATACCTGCTTTTCAACAGATATTTATAATTGTCTGCTTTTGAGTTTTACACCCCCTTATTGGGGAGATAGGAGTCATGAGTTGCTGTTCCTTTTTATGTTTTCCAAAGCCTTAATCTCCTCATTACGTATCTATAAATCCTTTCGGGGTGTTTTTGTTTTTCGGCAAAGTTATCTCGCAGTTCTTGACACTTCTGCAAGGTCGTGCCTTTAGGGGTTTTCATAAAAATCTTCCTCTTTCTTTTTTGGGCGAGCGTATTTTTAATGAAAAACCTTGCATCAGCTAAACTGCAACTTTTTATAGCCTTAAACAAAAAACATACCCCGAAGGCTCTATGATGGACGCATAAAAAAAAGTCAATTAAGCGGAAAACATCAAAAGAACAGAAAACAAAACGCCCCCTTTAGATATGTACCGCATCAAAATAAAAACAATCATAAAAATTAAAACTATGAGTACAAAAAATCAATTAGCAGAAAAGTTCGCTGGCATTATGGTCAGAAAAATGGAAGAGATGAAAGCCGAGAAATGGGAAAAGCCCTGGTTTGATGTAAGCGGTAAAACAAACTTTTATCCGCAAAACTATACAGGCAGGAAATATACAAGCGGAAACGCTTTCTTTTTGATGCTTGCATGTGCATGGAAAGGGTATCAAACCCCTATTTTCTTAACATTCAATCAATGCAAGAATCTTGAAATTAGCGTAACCAAAAATGAGGAATCATTTCCAATATACTATAAAAACTTCCTTGTTTATAATCGTCAGACCAATAAGAGGATAAGTTTTGATGATTACAACTTATTGAGTGAAGAGGATAAAAAGGAGTGGAAACTAATTTCATATCTAAAGTATTATAATGTATTCAATCTTGACCAGACAAATTTTGCCACAGCTTATGAAGCTGAATTTAAATTGTTGGTTGAGCAATTTAATGCAGTAGAGAATGATTTTACCGTAGAAACTCTATTCAATTGCCCTGAACTTGATTTAATTATTGAAGAGAACTCATGGGTATGCGATATAGCTTTGAAAAAGCAAAATAGAGCTTTCTACTCTTTAAGTAGTGATAGTATTGTTTGCCCTATTAAAAATCAATTTCCTAATCACCACGATTTTTATGGCACATTGCTACATGAAATGACGCATAGCACCGGCACCCCTGAACGTTTAAATAGAGCAATGGGTAAGGTTTTTGGAGATAATGATTACGCACGTGAGGAAGTGATTGCAGAGCTTTCAGCGGCATTTACAGGCACTCAGCTGGGAGTTTTCGCAGAACCTAATAAGGATAGTATTACTTATTTAAATGGCTGGATAAAGATTTTAAAGCAGTCTCCCGACTTTATTTTTAGTTTATTGGATGATGTGGTAAGTGCAAGTAGCTTTATCATGGAAAGGGTAAAAGTGGAGATGGAAATTTTGGAAAAAGTGGCTCAATAGCCACTTTTTCTCTATGTTTATTTTATGTTATCTGTACATATATCTTATCAATGTCCTGAAACAGTTTTTACTTGTTCCTAAGGAGCTGATGCACATCACTTGCTTTATAATAACAGCGTCCGTCATCCAGTTTAATATAGGGAAGTATTCCCTTTGAACGGTACCGTTGAAGGGTGCGAGGACTCACTTTAAGTAAAAACATTAAGTCCTGATTATCCAATAATTGGTCGCCATCCAAACAGTTTCGCTGGGTAGTTAATCGCTCTATCTTTTTATCTGCTATTTCAATGCGCTCGATGATACGCTCCATCCATGCAATAAATGTTTCTCTGTCTATATTCATTTCTGTAGTTTTTATATTCTTCCTATAATAAAATGGTTGTCACTTGAAGGATCATTTACAATTATTTCTTTATCTCGCATATAACGGATATAACTCTTTGAGGTGCGCTCTTTTACATCCATTATCTCTTGTATCTTCTCACTAATTTCCATATAGGTTAAATGAGTACGAGTGCTAAAAATGCTTTTTGCAACTATCTCAAGCTCTTTCTCTTTCCTCTTTTCTTTTTCCTGACGAGGTTTTTCTCCCATATAGAGGTGCATGCCTGCTGTTTTATCCCAAGAGAATTGCATCAGAGGCACATCAAGTGGACTGCCTTCTCTGACTTTTAGTGTTTTGACAACCGATACAGATGGTGTGCTGTCCAACTCGATTGATAATATAGCAGCTGCTTTTCGTTGTAACTCTGAACCTAAATGACCACGTAGCTTTAGTCCATTAGGTATGAAGTGTAAAACACAAATAATACAAGTTTTGTAAATTCCAGCTAAACGATATAGTTCATCAATTACTTTTATGCTTTCAGCTTCATCATTTACTGAATTAACCAAATCGGCAATACCATCTATTACCACCAATTGAATACCTCCATACTGGTAGTGGTATCTATCCATACTTTGTACAATTGCAAGCAGTCGTTCTTTACGAGACATACTTGTTAAACTAAATGCTTTTAAGATTTCCGGTTTATAATTTAGCTTTGCTCTTCTTAATAAGTTTGATACGTTTTTGTATAGTTGTACTTCTGACTGCTCTGTATCATACAGAAGAACGGCTTTGTTCTCTTTGTTTAAGGATATATTGATACCCAATGTGTCTATTTCAGTTTTTTCTTCTCTGATGGAGCCTGCAACTATTGCGGCTATATAATTGCTTTTGCCCGTTCCCTCGCCTCCTGTGATGCAAAGAATATTTCCCTGAGTACCTAGGGGAACTCCTGCAGCTGAAATAATCTCAAGAGAACTTTCAGGTGGGTTACTAAAGTCAATCTCACATGATTTCAACATAGTCATTGTATCGGTATATAAAGTATCTAAAAACTCCAGGAATACTTTCATGAATGATTCATGGGTTTTTCCTGCTTCAAAATAATCGGAAATATCTTTTTCCTTTTTTGTTCCAGAAAGAGGAAGGAGTAATCTTTTTACTCCGAATTCAGCTAAACTTTTCTCATGCTTGGCTGAACTTGCTAAACCTGTTTTATCCATATCATAAAGAAGAATGATATGCTTGAAACGAAATGTGAGTTTGTGTATAATATCCTTTGGGATATTTACTGTCTCACTATTAAAACAGATCGCATAAAAACCTTTTGAGGCGAGAGCTAAAACATCCTTCTCTCCACCAGTTATAAAAACTATATCTCCCTTTGCTGGCAATTGTTCCAATCCAAAACAGTAGTTTTCTCCAATATTGCCTCCATAGAGAAAGCGCATTTGGGAAAAGGGTCTATAAAGTTTTATATATCGCTTTCCTAAATATCCAAATATGGGTTCAGTTTCAGATGAATAGAGCATATAGGGTTTTCCATCTTTATTCTCACTATTGAATTTATGAACTGAACAAACTTTATAGTGTGACAGCAGTTCTTTGTTTACTCCAATCTTCTGCCAAAACTCTAACTCCTTATTTGTAAACTCTTTCTTTTGAAATGAATAGGGTCTTGTCTCTCTTGATGTGGTTGTAGTATCCATAGGATTGCCTGTTTTAGATGTAGAGATTGATTCTCTAATGTTCATTCTTTGATGTTGCTTGTTATTAGATAATCCCAAAGAAAGGTCTCTATCTATAATTTTTAGGGTTTCGATAAAGTCATACCTGTTATTACAGTTCAGACCATTGAGCTTGGCTACAAAAAAGAAACAATCTCCGCTATACTCGTCATTACCAAAGTCCTTCATTTTATAATAGTTGTCCTTGCGATCTAAGTAGATATTGCAAGATGCTCTTTTATCTTCATACAAGGGATTGAGGAAGTTTTTACCAACACTCCAAGGCGTTCTTATATAGTGCTTAAAAACATTGAGTCCGTTGGCTGTTCTACTTAGTATTTCTTCTTTCCTTAACATATCGTTTGTGATTAGCTATTAAGTCTTGCATAAATTCTTGATTGCTCTTAATTACTCTACTTTCAATAAGACGCTTAATTTCGCTTATCTGATAATAGTTGCGACCTCTGATTTTAGAATACTTAATCACTCCATCTGAGCGAAGACGTTGTAAAGTGCGTGAACTGATTTTCAAGAAGGTACATACTTCGTAGCTGTCAACCCATATGTCACCATCTTCTGATGACACGGATTCTTGTTGTGCTGTGATATAACTTACAATAGTATTTATCTTTGCCTGCAACTCTTTAAATGCCTTTGATTCAATAGTTATTACTTCCATATCAATGCTTTATTTATAAATTTATTGAGCAAAGATTAGCCTTCTCACTAAATATAATTGACAAGTTTATATCAACTTGATAATGATTTATTACAAAGGTCTATATAAAATCACTTTTCATCATCTCTAATCATTTTGCGATTGAGACTTTCAGTTAGGGCATTTAAAAATGATGTTCGGCTATCACTTTTCCTCTGTCTTATATTGATAAAGACACGTGAGATATTGTTGATTTTTAATCCGAAAAATAATCCAATATCTTTTGCTAAATTCTCAATTGGAACTTTACCGTGATTGATGCTTTTGTTCTCTACAAGTGCATAGACTAATTCAACAAAATCAGTTATAGAACCTGTCCATTTGTATTGTGATTTAAGGATTCTGTCATTATAAAAATCACCTTTTTTGTACACATGTCTCAGTGTCTTTAACTCGCGATTTAGGAAACTCTTTAATGATTTTATGCAATTCAGCCTTACATCATCTCTTTTATTTATCTGTGAACTCTTTATTTCAAGCTCCAAATATTCTAAGTTGGTAAGCGCAACCTGAATTTCAGAATATAGCTCTTTAATGTTCTGTAATGTTTCATAGTGTCTTGGGCGTTCTAATAAAGCAATAAATTCCTTATTTAATTCATGTTTACAGGACTTGCTGTTACCCAACAATTCAAATAGTCTAGATTTGGTGAAGTTCTTCATATCGTAAAAATTTAAATTAATGATTACTTCAATTCACTTTGTGTAAGTACACTTAACAGTACAGATAGAACAAAGAGCATCTGAGTTTTCACTCTCAGATGCTCTACTCATTTGGGTCATCAATATCTACACCTTATTAGTCATCCTTTATCATTCGATTATTAAAACTGAAACTCAACTGCTCAATATGAGCAAAATCATCTTCAATATAAATATCAATCTTTTGTTGTTCAGTGGTTTGAGAGGTGTAATAGAGCCTGAAAGTATCTTCTGACAACTGGTACAAATCATTTGGCAGTAATACTGTCCCATCTGTCAAGCGCAACTCTCCTTCTCCATCTGGCTGAAAGTACCTGATATAGTACGCTGCTTCATCAAAATATCCTTCTCTATTTATCTTTACTCTTATCTCTGCTGTCTCTCCCTTTGATATGCTTTTTTGAACTGGCATAGCTGTAACTATAAACGGATAATGTTGTTGTATATCCAACTGACTATTACAGGCTGTTACAAGCATAAAAACTCCCAATATATAAGTGGTAAAAAGAAGATTGTGTATTATAGTTTTCATATTACGTTTAGTTTATAATAAATTTAAATCCTATTCCATATTGGGTTTGAAACTTCTCGATGGAAGATCCAAACATCACTCTCTCACGAGCATTTAGCAGTAAAACCAATCTGTCTGAAAGGTAGATTTCTAATTCAAGAATGCCAGAACCTCCATAAATAAAGGCATCTTTATTCTTGAGTGTGGCTCCATCATAAAGTAGCTTTTCTCCCCAATTACTAGTCTCATATCCTGCACTTGCTGTTACGCCGAAAGAGAGAAAGAAAGTCTTCCGTCTATCTGATAATAATTTGAAATAATAACCTCCATCTCCTATAAATTTAGAGACTGGTATAATTTGATCCTTGTACGGATAATCCTTGTTTAGAAATTCAGCACCTATAACCCATCTGTTTCCATTTTTAGTATAGGTAGCAAGTGCTGAGCCAAAGTAAAAAGAAGACTCTTTATTCAGAGATTTATTAATATCTCCTGTTATACCTCCGCTGAACTGAATCCCCCTTTGTCCTGGTAAGTAGCGTTGTGCATGTAATCGTATCGTGCATGTTAAGCTTAACACGGCAGCTATAACTGCGATTGATAAGTTTCTCATATTACTTGGTTTTAAATTTGTCAATTGTCTTTGCATTAGCAATATCTGAGCTTTCAATCTGAATACTTAGATGACGGCCACCATCTTTTTCTATCAGCTCTACAACCAATATTTTATCTTGCGGAATTGTGAACTTGGGAAGTGCATAGATTACTCGTGAGGTAGATTTACCTTTGATTTGAGATACCTTATTGTAAATGCGAACTGGAGGTAATTTCTTTTCTTGAACAGGAGTGCGACCGGCTATCTGCTTATCAACTATTTTAAACTTTATATATTCCACATCATAGCTAACGTGTGATTGGTTTTTTATCAGTGTATGAAAATAAAACATTCCATTGCGCACATAGATTCCTTTCATGCTGAAATGTATCTTTTGCTGCTTGTCTCCTATATGACGTACCAGTTTTTTGTCGGCATTATATATGTACTGCATAGTCCAATTTACATCCTTGGGAGGTTCATCTCCCAATTCTGTAAGAAGAGCTGTTGAAGGCGTGTTAGCTGTTGTTACAGCCATGTTTCTCATGTCGATATTTAGCATTATTGGCTCAGCTGCATATCGAGCATTGAAAGGATAAAAACTACCATCATCACAAATAACAGAGAGGTTTGTTTCGCTTTCAAAATCCTCTGTTGCTGCTTTTAGCCTAATCACATTTTCTGTTCCGTCTGCTTTGCCTGCAATGATATTGTTAGAGCCTAAATCAACATAAATCACCTTTGAAGGGAATATTATATGAACTGTTTTGTCAAACGTTACTTCTACGCCGTAAGGCTTTATTAATTGCTCATTGGGAATCTTGTTTGTTGCTCCGTTAAAACTAAAGTCTTTTTGAGCATTTATTGTTGTAACTGCTAAAATAAGGAGCGGTAAAATTGTAATTTTCTTCATTGGTTATCTTTTTATTGATTCTACTTGGAAAGCAACATCACTTGATAATTTGCTTTTAAACTTATCCTGGCTGTTCTCAACTTCTTAGATAGATATTGTGAGCCTCCTTGCAGTACACCTCTTGTTAAGTCTGAAACAATTGCTGATCCTGCATTTTGATTGATGGTAAAGCTGGAGCCTAATCCTGAACCAATATTGGCAGCTCCTTCCGTGAGTGACTGCATTTCTAAGGTGGTGGGTGCAGATAATCCTTTCTGGCCATCTGAATCGTAAACAGATAATTCTACTGACAAGATGGAGTTATTGTACTCTATGGATATAATCTCTATATCTAATCGCTCTCGCTGAAATCGTGCTGTTCCTGTAAGAAGTGTGTTCTTGGGAATAATAACTGCTCCTGCTTGTAGTGGTTCTAACAGCCTCAAACGAATATTTTGTCCATCCATTACAACCTGATCTTCATGAATACATGCGGCTATGGTGTTTTTAATCTTTGATTGTGTATCACTGCCTGCTGTATGAAAATGGGTGTTACGTGGCTTACTATAGGCTTCCATAAAAGCTTCATCACTTATTGGTTGCTCTAATCCTGAAACAATAGTTTCATGTACTGCTTTAACCGGCATTGTTTTTGATTTAGCTTGCTTATTTAATGGTGCGTCAGTCATCGTAATATTTTGTTCTACTGCATTTTGTTGTTGCTGATTATTCATATATTTTGTAGCAAGTTCATACGATTTCTCAAGCAAAGCCAACTGCTCTTCGGTTGAAGTTTGTATATCCTCACTTTCCCTAAGACGCATCTCTAGTTCCGTAACTCTTTCAAAAAGTTCATCTTTCTCAGGGTCGTCTGCTGGTGGCTCTTCATAAAAGTTTTGTAGCTGTCGATTAATTTCTCGATAGCTGCTTGTTGAATTGCTTATGGGGGAGTTGGAGTGGCTGTTATCTGATATTTTATTATCAACACTTTTCTGCTCGATGTCAAATCCATAGTCTTGCAATGTTCGCATACGCTCTTGATGCATGCTTTTGGATTGCTCCAGCTCATAGGCTTGCTTTTTATTACTCAATATCTCATCTTTGTCAGGTAATGGCAAGTCAGCATTAAAGCCTCCAACTGTTTCTATTGATTCTTCTCTCTTAGTGGGTGCAAAAATCATCCATAGACTAATGATAAAGGCTAATATCATTAATGGAAAGATTATGAGCTTCTTTCTTTTCTGAATCTCCTGCGGCGTGAGTTGTCTTTTCTCACTCTTGTCCTTTTTATCGTTATTGTTCTCCGTGTTGGTTTTTTGCTGTTCCATAGTTGTATATCTCTCTTTGGTTAGTTGAAGTACTGATATCATCTTCTAAGGGTAAGGAGGATTCAGGCTGACTTATTTCTGTTTGAGTGTTGTCAGGTTTCATCTTATAAAAGGATGAGACGACTTGATAAAGTGAAAACAATCCACAGCATGAGAGAAAGATAATTATGAGGATAATATGTATTTTATTGGGTTTTCTTTTAAGACTCTTCTTAATCCTCTCATCTGCATGTTTGAGCTCTTTTTTGAATGATTTCTTAGACATAATTTTATCGTTTTAATATTTGTAAATCCTTGTTTTCTATAATCTCAAAGGCTTCAATAATAAAGCCATGTGGGTTATTATCACTCCTTACAGCATTTAATAGGCGACACTGGGTGATAAGGCTGCGCTCTGTAATGTTGCTTTCTCTAATAATAGTTTGTCTTGCATATGTAGATACTTGATAGGGGTATCTTTCAAAATTGCATATAACACTGTCCACATAAATACTCTGATTGATGTTTCCAGAGATGATTCGATTATAATAACCATTCTCTGTGAGGTTCTTATAGTGAATAAATGCGCTTTTATCTGCCAAAAAAAGCGAACGCTCTATATTGGATTCAATGGCACTCTTGTCGGGCGATAGGGTGTAGAAGAGTTCATGAAATCTCTTTACATGTTCTCGGGCTTCTACAGGTCTGTTTTGTGAGAGGTTTTGTGAGAGTGCTAACATCAATGACTTGCCTTCGTCTAACACATATATCTTCTCTCGTTGCTTTTCAGCAAATTGATAAGAACTCCACATTGAGTAGCTAACTATTATGGTACACATTGTTACAAAAACAATCCCAAACAGTCGTACCTTTTTGAAACTGGTCTCTATATTCTTTAATGATTTAAATTCCATCTGATTTCTATTTTTTAATAAGTTTTCCAGAGATATTTCCTGCAGTTGCTCCAGCTACTCCCCCTGCAATGCTTCCACCCACTGTGGCTACTCTACTTATACTTCTATTCATACCGGTTACTCCTCCTGCTTGAATAATCCAGTTGGCAACGCTTGGTACTGTGAAGTATCCGATAATTCCTAAAATCATGAAAATAATATAGATGGTATTGGATCCATCTGGAATGAAGCTGGGGTCTGACAGAGCTTCGATGTCTTGCTTTAACATCAATACTTGTATGCGTGAAAGAATGGAGCTAAACAGATCTGATACTGGTAGCCAAAGATAGATACTGATGTATCTGCTTATCCATTGGGTGAGTGTTGATTGAAATCCATCATAAACTGACAATCCAAATGCAATTGGACCAAGTATGGAGAGTACAACTAAGTAGAAAGTACGAATGGTGTCTATAACTAAGGCGGAGGCATTGAAAAGGATTTCTAATATTTCTCGAAAGGAGTCTCTAACCGACTTCTTTACATTGTACATGCCTCTTTCAACATACATGCCCATCATTGTAGCCAAATCGGAGAATGACCATCCTAAGTCGTCTAACTGCTTGTCAAAAACTTCATTGGAAACTAAATAAGCGGTTTCAGGATTACGAAGCATGGCTTCATACTCTAACTTGTCTTTCTGTTTCTGATACTCATTCATATCAAAGGTTTGTCCTTCCAGAATCTGATGTGTTCCCTTTACAATGGGTGACATTACGCTGTTTATGGTTCCAATTACAAGGGTTGGGAAAAACATGATACAAATGCCAATTGCAAAGGGTCGCAGCAATGGATAAACATCAATGGGTTCGGCTCGGGAGAGTGCCTGCCATACTCTTGATGCTACATAAAATAGAGCCCCTAACCCTGCTAATCCTTTGGCTATGCCTGTCATGTTGCTGCACAGGGGCATCATCTCTTGATAGAGATTTCTTAATACCTCATGTAGATTGCCAAACTCAATTGCTAATAATATCATTGCTTACCAGTATTTATCATTTGCAGTTCCATATAGACCAATAATACGATCTGTATCATTGATTTTCTTTGCTCTTAAATAGGAAACCGAGATGTTTTTGCGGGTATAATAAGCAACTAAGTTCCTATAGTTGGATATGGCATCATAGGCTTTGTCGATTCGCTCCATACGTTCTGCATCGGTCATGGATAGACCATTGATATTGATAATATTTTTGAGCTCTGATAATACATCTGCACTTTCATCTAACAGCTTGGCGTAGCCATGAGCAATGGCATTCAGCTCATCTGCTCGGAAGTTTTTATCGGAGAGCATCAATTGGAAGTTGGTGATATAGATGTCGGTGATTTCTCCTAATAACAGGAGTGTCTTTTGTACTTTCTTGGCATCTTTTACCAGGTGATTAACTGACTTCAAGGCATCGTAATACTCTTTTCCTTGTTCATATACCTTTTTAGTCTCTTTGAAGGTGTCCAAAGTATTGCTTACTGTTTTGGAAGCATGGGCTATCTCTTTGGTAGTATTTACAATGCTTTGGGCTATATTACTTGGGTCAATTACAGCAAATTGTGCTGATGCATTTTTAATTGAAAATACAGTACCAATAGCTATTAGGGCGAGGATTAAAATTACTCTGATTTTCTGCATGTTTGATATTTTTATTTTGAATTTCTCTTTTGAGCAGCCAACTGTTTAATTGCTGCTTCTATATCTCCGTTTAGCTGTTGTGTTAATTGAAAAAGCTCAAGCTTTTCACTCTCTTCAGTTGTGTATGTATAGTACTCTTCTAAACTTACTTCTGTTGCATAAACAGCTGATTGTTTGCCTGCAAGTCCTATCCAGACCTCTTTATATTTGCGCTTGGGATTATTTGAAAGATTGATGGAGAGGACTTGTGCTTTCTCTTTATCGGAGAGTCCTAAAAGGTCTTGGATAGTGTCAAACTTATTCATATACTTCCTTTGGTCTAAAAGTATCTTGCAATCACTGTTGCTGATAATTGATTCTTTGACTATCTCTGATAATATTATGTCGTCTATCTCTTGTGTAACAACAATGGCTTCTCCAAAGTATTTGCGTACCGTTTTAAATAGGTATTTGATATATTCTGCCATCCCTTCTTTGGCAATGGCTTTCCAAGCCTCTTCAATTAGTATCATCTTTCTTACTCCTTTAAGCCGTCTCATTTTATTGATGAAGGCTTCCATTATAATGATGGTAACAATGGGAAAGAGTATTTTATGGTCTTTGATATTATCTAATTCAAAAACGATAAAGCGTTTGGACAAGAGATCGGTTTGCTCCTTTGAGTTTAAAAGGTAGTCATACTCTCCACCTTTGTAGTAGGGTTCTAATACATTGAGGAAGTTTGCTAAATCAAAATCTTTTTCTCTAACTTTCTTTTCTTCAAGTATCTCACTGTATTCTCCTTTTACAAATTCATAGAATGTATTGAAGGATGGCTCTGTACCTGCTTTAAGCTTTTTGATGTAGAGATTCACTGCATTTGATAGGGCTACCTCTTCTGATCTTGAAGGTGGTTCATTGTCTCTTTTCCAAAGCGTGGTGATTAATGTTTTAATTGACTCTCTTTTTTCAATATCAAATATATTGTCGTCTGTATAAAACGGATTGAATGTTATTGGCTTTTCTTCTGTATATGTGAAATAAATGCCATCTTCTCCTTTGGTTTTGCGGTTAATCAATTCACATAAACCTAAATAACTATTACCGGTATCTACCATTAATACATGGCTTCCCTGTTCATAATATTGTCTTACCATATGGTTTGTAAAAAAGGATTTGCCTGAACCTGATGGTCCTAAGATGAATTTGTTGCGATTGTCGATTATTCCTTTCTCCATGGGTAAATCTGAAATATCCAAATGAAGGGGTTTACCTGTTAATCGGTCAACCATCTTTATCCCAAAGGGTGAGAGAGATGACTTATAGTTGGTCTCTTGGGTAAAGAAACATAGTGCTTGCTCTATAAAAGTATAAAAAGACTCTTCCGATGGAAAGTCAGCCGCATTACCAGGGATACCTGCCCAATATAGCGTGGGCGTATCTACTGTGTTGTGGCGAGGCTTGCACTCCATTAATGCCAATTGACTGCCTACATCATTTTTAATCTGATTGAGTTCGTTTTGATTATCTGACCAGGATATTACATTGCAATGACAACGAACGGATGTCAGACCTAGACTATGGGCATCATTTAAGTATTCTTCTATCCATAATTTGTTTACCTGATTGGCTCTACTGTATCTGGAAAGTGAGTGCATGTTACGAGCTCCCTTTTCGAATTGTTTCAGGTTTTCGGTATGGTTGTCAATAAAGATATACTGATTGTAAATATGGTTGCAGGAGAGCAATACTCCAACCGGTGCAGCAAAGGATAAGCGGCTGTTGCTTCTATCGGTGGAGAGTCTTTCATAACGTGAATCGGTGGCAACCGAACCCGGTAAATCATCAACATCTGAGAGGGTATGCAGACAAATGTACTGATCACCTATTTTCATATCTTCGGGTTTCAGGTGTATATCCTTTAAGGTGGTGGTATCAGTCTGCGATAAAGAGAAGTATTTCTCAACAATGCCTGCATCTTTCTTTGTACCTGTTATCTCAGCCTGAGTTAATCGTGTGAGGGTGATAAACTCTGAGTCATTGATAATGCGCTCAAACTGTTCGGCAGCTTCTATAAATCTCTTGATGTTCTCTTTATCTTGAATATCCTTGGGAATAATATTTCCCCTACATAGGATGGAGAAGTTGCTTTGCAGGCGACTTCTTTCTTTGGATGTTTTGGTTAGAAAAAGATAACAGCTGTGATTAAGAAAGGGCCTTTCATTAAAATGTCTTTCAAAACTTTGGCTTAAAAAGCTTTGTTCGTAATCTTGGGTTTCAGGTTTGTAATTTTCTTTGATAAACCAATCTTGCTTATGAACAATTGTATAGTCTGGTAATACTCTAATTGCTTTTAGCCAAGCTGAATGTATGGCTTCATACTCACTCTCTGAAACAGTAAATATCTCTGGAAGCTCTACACTATAGGCTACAGTAATATCAGCATCTTTGCTGATGATATAGTCATTCTCAACAGCAAGTATCGGGAACTTACTCTCCAATGTGGATGCTTTCATTCTATTTCTCATTGCTGATTCCTTTATTTATTGTCAAAGAGTCTGAATATTGATTTTCGGTTGATGATGTATCTGGGATGATTTAATCTTGCTGATAATTTCATCAGTCCGTGTGTGCCATATTTTTTATTCATCCAAAAAGTGATATAAACCAATAGAAAGGAGGATATTAGTGCAAATCCAATACATATCCATTGGTTGATGCCCATGATATACATGATTGCAAAAACAATGAATACTGCTAAAAGTCCGCCTGCAAAAATAAAAAGATATTGACTTTTTAATCCTTTAAATTCTGCTGGTTGTCCTATGCCTTTGTTGATTGAATATTCTGCCATTGTCTTTCTTGTTAGGTTTATATCTCTTTGGTTTATTACAGGAAGAATGAGCGCAGTATGGTGGCTGCTACAATCAAAAATATACATGCACCAAACCAGCTTGCAGCTGTTTTGCCAGTATCGGGGTCACCAGAGCTGAATTTGTTGTAAACTTTGATTCCTCCAATTAGTCCAACTACTGCTCCAATGGCGTAAATAAGTTTTGTGCCTGGATCAAAATAGGAGGTTACCATGTTGGTGGCTTCAGTGATTCCGCCAATACCATTACCCTGGGCAAAGCTTGATAGTGATGCAAATAATATTGCTGATAATAATTGAATTTTCCGTTTCATAAATTGCTGATTTATATTTTAACACAGCAAATATAAACGTAAAAGAAATAGGTTTTTAAATGTGGCTTTATATGGCGGATAGTGGCAGGGGATGGCTAGGGAAAGGATATGTATAAATTGTGGCTAAATAATTAGCTTAAAATATGGCTTGATGTTTTTGCAGTGTCGCTGTTAGATGTAAAACTGGTATTCATCTGCTGATAAGAATAAATATAGTCTTTGAAATCACTGAGTGAATGGCTAAACTTGTTCAGGTCTAGAATTGTAAATCTGATGTTGTTTCTCAAATATTCAAATTTATTCTGTATAAGATTTGTTGGAATAGTTGTTTTTTGGTTTTAGGCTTGTTCCTGTCAGCTGAGACTTTGTATCCAGGCAGGTTTTACCTTGAATTTTATAACTAAGCACTAAATTTAAAATATACTAAGTCTCTTGAATCAAATCGATCAACTCGCCAGACGCAAAATAATATGTAAACAGTAGTAATACTTTTGTTACGACGGTTTGTTGTCATTATCTTTTGAGAACTTTCCATAAAAGATATGAAGGGTTTTCTGATAAGTTATTCTTATATTCACGGTAAGACTTGTAACCTGATACTGTTGCAAGTACCGAAGTAAGTAAACTCCAACCTGCTGTCTGAACAGTCCCCGCAAGTCCACCAATTAGCAGAACTGCATCCGCAAATCCTTTTCGTTTTAATCTGTCTAGTTTTTGGTTAATCTTTTTTACTTGAATATAACCTAATTCGTGAAGTATATTCTCTTGACGCAGTTTAGTCTCCATTGGGTCTGTTACTGTTCTAAGTTCTCTAAGATGTCTTTCTAATTCCATTCGGAAATTTGTAAATAGGTCAGCTTCATAAGTTCGTATTGTCATCAGTTTGCTAATGTCAATCTTGTCTAAAAACGGCAACTCTAAGTTCATAAACTGTGATGCTGATGAAGTTTCAACTGTTTCTATTGCAGAAAGGTTTTTCGTCAACAGATTTGACGTAAAACTATTGTCTGTCAGATAAGTTGCCTTTAGATTATTTGCAATTAAATTCTCAATGTAGATTTTGTCAAATATTGCCTTAGCTGAACTGTTTACTGACTGGAATGTCCATACATCCCAAGTCGCTTTGTCCATTGGGTATGGTGCTAATGACATTTTTGTTAGAAACTTGTTTGGGTCAGCTGTTTTTTCAATTTCTTTGTAGAAGTACATTGAACCTTGATGCTTGTCGAGGTTCTCAAAAGCTATGAATATCCCAGGGGTTAAATCATTTTTGTCTAATATTCTCCAACCAGCAGTTACTTTCTTCATTGACTTTACAATCGCTCGGTCTCTGAAATATTGAATTATCTCTTTTGGCAATTCATCTGCGTAATAGTTTATCGGAAGATTTATTGGTGTTTCTCTTGGGGGTTCAAAGTTGTAACTCATGGGAAGTATTTTTACAAAGTCAGCTGCAATCATTGGTGTAATCGCTTTCAATAGTTTTGCCGTCTCTGCTAAATCCTCTCTATTAACGCCGTTTTCATGAAACCCTAAATGCTCTGAAATAACTTTGCTAGTTTCATTTTCTGTATGTGTGAATTTGAATAATGGGTCGTCAATCACAAACTGGTCAAAGTATAATGCACTTTGTTTTAAAGTTTCATAAGGTATCTTCTCAATGCTTGATAAAACTTTAAGTGAAGATTTGTTTTCGGTTACTTCTTTGGTCAAGTCTGAAGTATTTGTTAAGCAATGCTGTCTGTAATCTTGTAATAAATTTTCAAGTTGGCTGTCAGACAGTGATGAATAGAGATTATCCATTTCTTCGTCGCTAAAGAGTATTGAGTTTGCTAAAAAGTCGTAGGCTACACTTCCCATAATTTATGTTTCTTATTATTGATTGATGTTTATACGGTCGCTCAAATTATTACAACTAACATTCGTTGGCTTTGCGAGGAAGAGGATTTTAACCCAAAACTTCCAAGCGAAGACAATACTTCAAATTTAATAAAAATCTTTGAACGGAGATGCTAATCTGCTCTCTTGCAAAACCGCTTGCTGTAGATTTGACATCTTCCAACGTAATAGTTATTTTCATTAGATTCACGATATCTTTTTATTTTATTAAAGAGAAGAAAAACCAATTTTATAGGATAAAAAGAGGATCATTTGCAATTTTTGCCTTTTACCTTAGCTTGAGCAAATTGCAATGTTCTCGCTGGCGCTAGTTGCATTATTTCAATTTATCAATAAATATTTTATTCCGTAGTTTGGCTCTTTTTAGCAAAGTTGAATATTTAATAACCTCTGTATAAATAGAACCATCTTTTCTGTCATCAAATCCTACTACTTTTATCGATGGTCTGTATAAATAGTCAAATTGATATGATTCTTCAAAAGCACTTACAGCTCCTCTTACATCCCTAGTTTCAATACTTTCTCCTAATAAATAGCCGTAAAAAGTTGTAATTTGAAACTTATCTATTGAATAATTCCTTATTAAGTTGGCATAAGTATCTATTTGTGTTAAATGGTCTGAAGCGTTTACGTGAGGTGCTTTGAATTCTATAATTATACATTTTCCTTCTTCGGGAAATAAAAGTACATCAGGTCTCTTTATTTTTCTGTTTTCACCTAAAGACGTTAAGTATCGCTCTTCTTCTTCTGTGAATTTTTCTTTGAAGACTTTTTCTCCGTTAATTTCTAATTTACTCAATTGTTTTTCAGAGGCCCCTTGGAAATAAATGAAATCTTCATTAATTATCCATAAATCGCTATCTTTATTTTCAGAGCTTCCTTGTTGGAACAATAAATTATGTATCAATGCTTCATCAAAGTTGCTATCATCTTGTTGAACTTTTAATTTTCTATCTAATATTTTATCAAATAGATCTAAAATAAGTTTTCTTCTCGCTACATATTGCGTCAATGATTTTTTATTTTGTAAAGGTATTACCTTGACCAACCTCTCGATTTCTTTTTCTAAGTCGTCCTTATAATTTGGACTACGTGTATCAAGATTGTCAAGATTATCAATAGATTCTTTTATTTCGGCATCAAGTGAGGCTTCTTTTTTGGCTTCTGCCTCAT
This sequence comes from uncultured Bacteroides sp., assembly GCA_964528875.1. GTDB lineage: Bacteria > Bacteroidota > Bacteroidia > Bacteroidales > Bacteroidaceae > Bacteroides_E. Next base: position 26,288 of record CAZGUI010000029.1, read on the forward strand.
AGAATTTCTTTAGAATATCACTTTCGCTATCATTAATAGAAACGCTGATATTCTTTGCCGTTTCTTCATCTAAAAGGAACATTTCCTTAAGTTTTGCGAAATTATCCTGATGTTGTTTTTTGACTTCTTCTATTTCAGGGTACATTGAATCTATTGTCTCGTTTACTTCTTTTTGGATTTCTTCTATAAATATTTCTTCTTGATTAGAAAACAAATCTTTTTCATATGAATCTTTGCTTGGAATATTTAATACACCTCTTAAATTGGTGTCTCTCTCATCAATATAATTACTTGAAACTAGGAATAAATACTTTTTTCCTTTTACATTGTCATTTTCAGCAAGATTTTCAAGAGTTACGTCTGATTCTTCAATAACTTCTCCTTTAGAGACCAAATTCAATCTATTTTCACGTAAAATATCTTTTGAAATTTTAAATGCATCAATTACAAAATCTTCTGTCTTGTCAATTTTTTCAATTCCATTATCTCCTTTTCGTGAGTATTGAAGTTTTAAGGACTGAGTTTTATCTATTTTCGGGATGTCTTTTTCAGAAATGGTAGAACTACCCTTTAATTTAGATTGTACATAAAAATCAATTGTTATCTTAGGCAAGTTCTTTCTATTGTAACAAAAATAATGGATGTATCTCTCGAGTAATTTTTCCTTTAGTGTTCGTTCATTTAAATCATTATAAACTCCACTGTTTTCTAGTAAGCCACTGAAAGAAACTGTTGTTATTGTATTTGAAGCATTAATTTCTTTAGAATATCGATGTTTCACAATTGCATTTTCATTTAAAAAGTTTTTCTTTTTGGAAACTGCAAATTCACGTTCAAAATATTTCCCATCATTTTCAAAAACACTTCTTATAGTAGTATTGTCAAAATAATGAACATATTGTATTCTCCCTGAACCTAAATTTTTGAAACCTTTATCAGTTAATTTAAAAGTATTGAAACGTTTAAATTCTTTCTCGTTAAAGCCAATTCCATTATCAATGATAGATAAACTGCTAAACTCTGTACTCTGTACAGTAGTTTCGACAGCATTTATTTTTATTAGAATTTCGCCTTTATAATCAGCATCTGACTTTTGCTTGATTTTTATTGCTTCCAAGGCATTAGTAAAACACTCAAAAACTGGCTGTAAAGCAGTTTTTGATTTTTTAATATCGTGCAATACACCAACAAACGATAAGTCTTGCGCCTTTATGAATTGGTTATCTTTAAAGTCCATATTATTTAATTGTTGTCTCGCTCAAATAATTTTTCTGAAGTTTCAAGAAAAATAATAAAATCGTCTATTGTTCTTGGTCTTATATTCAAGCCCTCTGTGTCTTTTACATATTTTATTTGCTTTTCACTATCTGTGAATATACTCGGTGCAATAAAATGACACATTGATTCGGCTTTTACTTTCTTAGAAAACTCGTTTAGATGCCTTGCAATAGGCCATACTTCCATCATTGTTTGTGTTCTTCCGCCCGACATTGTTACTTCTACCAAAATCCCATTATCATCTTCAAAACATTCTATATCTCCTTGATTACCTTGACCACCCGCTGTTGAAGTTGGAATCCCTTCATCATCTGTCGGGTAATTAGGAACAATTTTTAAGTCTCTATATCTTGACTTTATTGCAAGTGATGTCAAAAACTCTAAACGAATAGGGTGAGACAAAAGTTTTAATAAATCATCTTTGGAATTTGTTCTTTTTGACAAACCTTGAAGTTCGACTTTAATTTTATCCCAAGAATAAGTGTCAACCCATTTTAGAAGTAATTCGTCATTTTCATCGATTGTTAATGATTTTGTTTCAAGACTGATAAGATTTTCATCTATTTCAGCCATATAATTAAAATATTCCTTTTCGGTTTCAAAAGTTGGGTAATCGGAATAGTGTTCTAAAACGTAATTAACTTTTTCAATTTCATTTTTATTTATGTCGATAAAGCGCCCTGCACCACGTAAGGAAATTAAGCCCGTTAATCTCATTTTTCTGATAAATTCATCAGGATAATCGACCATTATAGATTTATCATCCCGGACAATATCAGTTCCTTTCATTATTTCATCACGGCATATTTCTGTGATAATTTCCCAACTTGGTGAATATCCAAAATCTTTTCGTAATTTTTTAATCCTTTGATAGAGCGATTCAGCATCATTGTCTTTCCAATAAAGGATTAAAGGAATTTCAAGTTTTGAAATCCCTGCTCCATTATACTCGGAGTCTGCATTTAGCTTTTTGATAACTTGTAATAATAAAATCAAAGGAACATTGTCATTCAACACCCTAATAAAAGGACTGTTTCTCTGATATTTAGATAATGCGGATAAAAATGCTTGTTGTTCAAATTCAGGATGTGGTTCGCTTACTAAAATTATTTCTCCTTCAACTTCAACTTGAATTGAGTTAGCGAGTTTTAACCCGATTTCTGAAAATTCGATTTTTTCATCCGCCCAATAGTAGACGAACCCTAACTCTTTTGCGAAATCGAAATATGTAGCAAAACGTGAAGCCCAACCTTTATCAAAACCAGCTTCTTTATGATTCTGAGGATTGTTGTTTATCATTTCAGATACTTCATTGTCCGTCAACAAAGTGTCTGAAAACTCTCCTAATTTAGTTGAAGACCATTTATTTTTTACGGAAGCACTTTTTCTTATAGGTCGATATAAACCATACTTGATTAGTTCGCCAATAATTTGTTCTGCTAAATCAGAGGTTAGAACTTCTCCATTAAATTCACTTAGAATATTCAGAAGTCTTTTCATTCTTTCTGGATTTCTAACAGTCGTAGTAAACAATAAAGGTTTATATGTTGATTTTCTTTTTCTGGCCATTATTTTGTAATTTCTTTGAGTTCGGTAAAGTTAATTTCTTTTTGAATAGGCAAGCTAATTTCAGGTTCAAAATTCGTTATCAAGACCTCTTTAAATTGTTTATTAGAATTATCGTGATAGCTTATATAATTGCTTTTTACATTAAAGGAATTATGTTGTTTACTCCATTCTAAAAATTGTTTATTTATTCGTCCTTTATAATGCGTTACATTTGAAACCGCAAATTTTATATTTTGAGAATTTAGAATTTCCAGAAAGTCAATAAGACGTTTCTCAGTATCTTCATTCCACAGTTTATTGTATTCACTAAATGTTATTAAATATGGAGGATCAAAATATACAAAGTCATCTTTTTGGAATTTGATTCTATTTAAAAATTCAATAAAATCAAGATTAAAAAAATGCGTATTCTTTTGCTTGATTAGGTGAAAGTAATCATTCAGAGCTACTTCTGTATTTTTATTAAAATCTACATTTCCAACAGGCAAATTATATTCACTTTTTGAGTTAAAACGTAACATTCGGTTAAAACCATAAATTAAGAGTAAGTAAAGGTGTAAGGAATCTTTTTTATTGTTAGAATTATAGTCTGATTTTAATTGATTAAAGCCTTTTTTATTGAATTTGGCATAATAAGTTTTAACCCATTTATCTTTTAATTCTTGTGGTACAACATCCTTAATATAGGAATGTGATAAATTGTATTTCTGAATAACTTCAAAGGCATCATTGAAGAATTGTTCTGGGTTTTCAGATTGTTCCGATAGGTATTTGTGAATACTAATCACATTTGAATCAATATCATTTAAAAGATATTCATTAGCCTTTACGTTGAGAAAAACAGAACCACCACCTGTAAATGGTTCAATAAAACGATTGATCGTTTTGGGAAAATATTTACTGATTTTTGGATAGAGTTTATATTTATCTCCGACGTAAAATAATGGGGAGCGATATGTTCTTTTCATATTAATCATATTTTTTTGTAAGAAATAAAAATTCCTTATGGTCGTTAAAATCGGTTCTTCCTGTGTTGAAAAATTTATGTGATTGCTCAAATACTTTAGTTTCTCCAACGCTTTCTAATACTTCAATTAATTCCTCATATTTAATTTTATTGGCTGATGATTTACTTTTAGACTTATATGTATTATTATAAGAAACAGCTAAATATTTAACATCTAAATCACTTACTAATTTTTGAAAAGCATCTTTTGCTTTGACTGTACAATATTTACTCATATTTTCAGGTTCAGGCTTTAAAGCGACACCAAATAATTCAGGTTTTTTCCATTTTATTAAATTCTCATAAATGTGATAGAATCTGCTGTATTGTCTTGAATTGTAGGGTGGGTCAATATAGGCGATGTCTCCTTTTAGAGTTCTCGCTAATTTATTGGCATCTTCTTGGTAAATTTTGACTCCTTTAAAATCGTTTGTTTGAATTAGTCTAAAATTCAAAGGGCGTTTTTGTATAGGCTTTTTAATATATGCATCAAAATGCCCTACGGTATTGGCTAATCTGTCAATTGTGTAAATTAGAGATGCAAGTAAAATTGAATACTCTTTATAGTTTAATGTGTTTCTTCTATTTTCAATGTCTTTTCTAATGTACCCAATTATTTTAGAAATGTCTTTTTCATAAAATTTTCCACCGAAGTTTTGAGAAAAATAGTTTTCCTCAATTTCGTGAGCGTTTAATTCATTGTAACTATTGGCGATTTCAATAAGCTTGGCTTTATTCCAATCTTTTTTATCAAAAAAAGCGTGATACACGATATTGTTTGAATGAAGAAAATCATTAACAATAACGCTTTTATATAAACTCATTGCCTTTTGAGCTACGATTCCTGTACCTGAAAAAACATCAATGAAAGTGTCAAATTGAGTAGTTTCTTCTTGAATAACTTTCATTATCCAATCTGTTAGTTTTGCTTTATTGCCTATATATCTTCGACTTTGCAATTCAAATTTTTCGATATTTTCGTATTCGTCAAATAAAGTCCTTCCGTATTTTATTCTTTGCTCTGCAAGAAAAAAAGCTTCCAATCCGATTTCTTCTTTTTGAATTTCATGAATGATTTTGTCACTTATCAAATGCTTCAATAATTCTGTTTGATTGTAATCGTAAAAATTGGCTAAAAGTGAAATTTGATCCTTGGACGGTAGTCTTTTCCCGTTTTCAATTCTACTTAGCGAAGTATAGTTTATAGTAGTCTTTTCAGCAACATCCTGTAACTGAAACCCCCTTAATTCTCTAATCTCCCTTAAAGTATCTCCGATTGAAAGTGATAAATCCAACATAATTTGACAATTTACGGCAAATATAGAAATAATAATTTGATAGTGCTCAAAAAGTGGTGAAAAAAATTAGCTATTTTGTTATTAGCTTTGGATTTGTGCGGTAGAGAAAACAAATGTTCTAAATATACGGTTGACAAAATTGTCGATCATGCTTTGGCAAAAAAAGAAAAATACATTTCTCACAATAATCTTCATTTGTTCAGTTCGTCTGACATGTCTACAACATCTTATCGCAACCCTCTCCAACTATCGTCAATCCTCACTATATAGCTTTCACAAGCCATTTTATACATTAGTCAAAACTCGTCTATATATTGCTTGTTATCAGCTTTATACTATTCGAAGAGTAAAATATATTTATTTTCAATTGGTGCTGGATGCTTTTTATTTCTTCACAGAAATAATACTTTTAAATTAGCAAAGAAATATTTAAGAGTGTTTTCACTTCTATATTGCGC
>CAZGUI010000030.1:0-30349 GCA_964528875.1 uncultured Bacteroides sp.
AAGGAACTTTATCAAGAGAAATGCTTAAAACAAAATAACACTTTATTTTAAATTAAACTAGCTTATTCTATAATAACTCAAGTAACACAAAGGACAAAAGCAAAACTTATAGAAAGATGAAATAAAGAAGAAAACGAAAGAAGTATTTAAAACAAAAAAAGGCCTTAAGCATCCTCCGGTATTATTTTCAAGACAGAGCTAATATCCTGTTAAACATTGAGAGTCCACAAAGGCCTTTTTTATTTATTGCGTAAAAGTAAGCTATTTTTATTAAACAGAGTAGATGTTAATTAAAAAAATACGTTAACGATAAGTATAATAACTCCTTAAGAACTTAAAAAAGCTCAAGCTGTGAGATACTTTACACTTTTTTCCATAAAAAATGGAGAGTTTCTTCTACTCTCCATTAATCTAAATATCCCAACAAACAGTTTAGTTATTTTCCGGACGAAGCTTTCTTACTACAGCTCCTGTTTGCCACATTTCACTTTCACGTAGTTCACGCAACTCTTCATTTAATTTCTCACGATAATCTTCTTGAGAGTTTGCATCAATCGAACGCTGTGCCTCATTCCCTACTTTTACTTCGTTATAAAGCTTTTCAAATACAGGTTTTGTTGCTTCATAAAAAGGAGTCATCCAATCTAAAGCACCTCGTTGAGCCGTAGTAGAACAGTTAGCATACATCCAATCCATCCCGTTTTCGGCAAACAATGGCATAAGCGACTGTGTTAGCTCTTCTACTGTTTCGTTGAAGGCTTCAGAAGGGGTATGTCCATTTTCGCGAAGCGTTTCATACTGTGCTTGAAGTATTCCTTGTATAGCACCCATCAAAGTTCCTCTTTCACCTGTTAAGTCAGAATAGACTTCACGCTCAAAGGTGGTTTCAAATAAGTAACCGGAACCCACACCAATACCTAGTGCAATAGCTCTCTCAGTAGCTTTACCTGTAGCATCTTGGAAAATAGCATAGGAAGAATTTAAGCCTCTTCCCTCCAAGAACATTCTGCGAAGAGAGGTTCCTGAACCTTTAGGAGCAACTAAAATAACATCAACATCAGCAGGAGGTACAATGCCTGTACGATCTTTATAAGTTATACCGAAACCGTGTGAAAAATACAATGCTTTTCCTTTTGCAAGTTGCCCTTTAACAGTTGGCCAGAGCTCAATTTGTGCAGCATCAGACAGTAAGTATTCAATGATAGTTCCTTTCTGACAAGCCTCTTCGATTTCAAAGAGAGTTTCACCCGGAACCCAACCATCTGCAACTGCCTTATCCCAAGTTTTACCTTTACGTTGACCAACAATTACATTAAAACCATTATCTCTTAAGTTTAGAGCTTGGCCAGGACCTTGTACCCCATAGCCAATTACAGCGATCACTTCATCTTTTAATACTTCGCGTGCTTTTTCTAAAGGAAATTCTTCACGTGTAACAACGTTTTCTGTTACTCCTCCAAAATTCATTTTTGCCATTTTTCTTCTTCTTTTTTGTTAATTATATTTTATACTATTTCATTCTTTATTACCGAAACCTACTTAAAAACGACCTTTGACCGACAAACGGTTTCATTATTTGCTTTCTTTACTTCAATATTATAATGATCATCACCTAAGTTATCCATAAAAAAATCTAACCGATCACCGTAATAACTTTCAGTTACATAAGCCATCTCAAAACGCTGTATCCGCTTAGAGTCATATAATGACTTAGGATATAAATCTAATATATGTTCAATGTACCTCATACTATTTACGTGACCATTGATATCTATGTCACAATATTTAGCCGTATGCGAATAGATGGATTCAGTAGTTTGCACCTTAATGCGCGAAGGTTTATCTATAGGTAGAGATCTAGGTAACACATACTTTTGCATCTCATTTCCGTGAATTTCAAAAAGATTGGCCGGCATACGATTCTCCATACTTATCATCGCCCAAATGGAACGAGCATAACCTATTTCTTCTCCTTCACAGTTTAAAATTAAAAAATTACGATCGGTAAAAAGTTTATAAACATCCTCTACCCAAGTTTCTATGGTGAATTTTTCATACTCTTTAGGCATCTCCTTTATTTCGATAGCTAGACGAGACAGTACCCACGTGTAATTTTCCTCGTTCAATGAGGAGATACCAAAACCTCGTTCAGCAGAATGAAAACTGGCACAGTTCAACAAATGATTTCCTAAAACACCTAAAGTTAATTCGCCATTAAAATCCACATGGAAGGGTTCTGCTATTAATTCATAACTTCCAATTTTATTTATGCCTTTACTCTCCATTTTTATTTTCTAACAATTTATATTGTGCTTCACGATAAGCTAAATATTCATTGAGTTTTTCTACGTGACTCTTGGTTACCGCAATACGTCCTGAACGAACAAACTGCAAGATACCAATTTGCTCTAAGTCTTCATAAAGCGCTGTTGTTTCCTCGGTTGTTCCCGCTTTTTGAATCGCAGTATACGTTTCATTCACCTCAATAATACGTGCATTATGTTTACTAATCAACATTTCCACCGAATTACTTTCCACTAAACTCTGAGTAGGAATTTTATAAAGTGCTATTTCTCTATAAAAAATCTCATCATCGGTATAATAATCAGCTTTTAACACATCAATAATTTTCTCAATCTGCTTAGTCACTTTCTTCATCGTTGACTCATCACTATACGTAGTAATGGTATACTTATGAATGCCGTTAAGAGCAGAAGCAGACACATTTAAACTCTCAATATTTAGCTGACGACGAGTAAAGATAGTGGTTATTTTATTCAATACCCCTGCAATATTCTCTGAATGAACCGTTAAGGTGTATAAAGTATCTTTCATAGTCTTAATCTCCTAATAACATTTTATTTACAGTACCTCCTGCCGGAGTCATTGGATAAATCATTCCTTCCTTTTCTACACATACATCTAAAAAGTATGCCCCCTCGGTTGAGATCATCTCATTGATGGCTTCAGCCAACTCTTCTCTCTTGGTTACTCGCTTGGCCGGAATATCATAGGCCGCAGCAATGGCAACAAAATTCGGATTGGACATAGGGGTAAAGGAATATCGTTTATCAAAAAATAATTCCTGCCATTGGCGAACCATTCCCAAAAATGAGTTGTTCAACAAAATCATTTTTACCGGAGCGCGAGTCTCCATAATCACCCCAAATTCTTGTATATTCATTTGCAAGCCCCCATCGCCCAAAAACAAACAAACCATACGATCAGGGGCACCAAATTGTGCTCCTATGGCAGCAGGCAACCCAAATCCCATAGTTCCTAAACCTCCTGAAGTAACAATACTTCTTTTCTGAGAGAACTGGAAATAACGTGCGGCAGCCATCTGGTTTTGTCCCACATCAGTAACTAGAATAGCCTCGTGGTTGGTAGCCTCGGACACACCAAAAACCACTTCACCCATTGTGATATCTCCCGATGTAGGAGTTAGATCTTTCTTAATGACTGTTTCTTGCTCTTTTTTGGCATAACTATCAAAGCTTCGAATCCACTCCGTACGATAATCCACCTTATCAATACCCGCTGTAACTAAAGGAAGGCTTTCTTTGCAATCACCTAATAGGGCAACATCTACCTCCACATTTTTATTAATTTCGGCAGCATCAATATCAAAATGAATCACCTTAGCCTGCTTGGCATAGGTTTTTAAATCACCGGTTACTCGATCATCAAAACGCATTCCCACCGCAATCAACAAATCGCACTCATTCGTCATTCTGTTAGGTACTAAGTTACCGTGCATACCCAACATACCTTGATTCAGTGGATGATTAGAAGGGATAGCCGACAAGCCTAACAATGTACTTCCAAAAGGTATTTGAGCTTTTTCTAAGAACGCTAAAAGTTCCTGATGTGCATTGCCCAACTCTACACCCTGTCCCACCAAAACCAAAGGTTTTTTTGATTCATTAATTAGCTGAACAGCTTCACAAATGGCCTGAGGCGATAACTCAGGTACAGGTTCATAACTTCTAATAAAGTTTAAGTTGTATGGAGCATATTCAAAAGAAGATATTTGTGCATCTTTTGCAAAATCCAGGATCACAGGACCGGGTCTGCCACTTTTGGCAATATAAAAAGCTCTGGCTACTGCCCAAGGAATATCCTCTGCTTTACGAATCTGATAACTCCATTTTGTTATTGGTTGTGAAACACTGACTAAATCAATTTCCTGAAAAGCATCGGTTCCCAAAGCCGACGAAGCCACTTGTCCGGCAATTACAACCAAAGGAGTACTATCCAGCATAGCATCTCCTATACCCGTTAACGTATTTGTTGCGCCAGGACCACTAGTTACAATACAAACTCCTACTTTTCCGGAAACACGAGCATAACCTTCAGCTGCATGAGTTGCCCCTTGTTCGTGCCTCATTAAAATATGTTTGAGTTCGTTTTGCTTATATATTTCATCATAAACAGGCATTATAGCTCCACCCGGATAACCAAAAACGGTATCCACTCCTTCGTGAATTAACGATTTTATTAATGCACTTGATCCTGTAATTTTTTCTTTTTCCATAGTTCAAAAATATCAAATCAAACCCTTGTGATGTACACTCACTCTATCACTCTCAATCAATGATACGTACAGCTCCTTTATCAGCAGAACTTACCATACTGGCGTATGCTCTTAAACTTTTAGGAATATTTCGATCACGAGACAATGTATGGGAAGGACGTTTATTTAGTTCTGTTTCTGAGACCAATACGTTTATTGTACGAGCCGGAATATCAATTGTTATTAAATCACCGGTTCTTACTTTTCCTATAGCACCTCCTGCAGCAGCCTCCGGAGAAACGTGTCCTATACTTAAACCCGAAGTTCCTCCGCTAAACCTTCCATCGGTAATCAAAGCACAGTCCTTTCCTAAATGCTTGGATTTTAAATAAGAGGTAGGATATAACATTTCTTGCATTCCGGGACCTCCCTTAGGCCCTTCATAGATAATAATAACCACATCTCCTTTTACAATCTCGTCATTTAGGATGGCATCGCAAGCCGCCTCTTGAGAATCGAAAACTTTAGCTTTTCCTTTAAATTTTAGAATCTCCTCATCCACACCAGCAGTCTTAACCACACAACCATCCTGTGCTATGTTTCCTTTTAATACCGCCAAACCTCCATCGGCACTGTAGGCAAACTCTATACTTCGAATACACCCTTTTTCTCTATCGGTATCTAATGATTCATAGTAATTACTCTGAGAACCCAAGACCAAATTAAATTGATTGCCCGGCGCACTTAAATATCGTTTTATATCCGCTTCAATAGCAGTAGAAGAGGTTATGGAATATTTTTGAATAGCTTCACTTAAAGTAAGACCATCTGCACGATGAACATTACCATTTATTAAGCCCCCTTTCTCTAACTCTCCTAAGAGCCCCATGATTCCTCCCGCTCTATTTACATCTTGGATGTGGTATAAGGGAGTATTAGGAGAAACCTTACATAAACAAGGTGTACGCCTAGAAAGAGCATCAATATCATCCATAGAGAAATCCACTTCTGCTTCTTGCGCCATAGCTAATAGATGCAATACAGTGTTGGTTGACCCTCCCATTGCTATATCTAAAGTCATAGCATTTAAGAAGGCCTCTTTTGTAGCTATGTTACGGGGTAAAACAGTATCATCACCCTCTTCATAATATTTATAAGCTATTTCTACAATCTTGGCGGCAGCCTCTTGAAACAACTTTTTCCTATTTTCATGTGTAGCCAAAAGGGTTCCATTTCCGGGTAAAGCCAAACCAATGGCCTCATTTAAACAATTCATGGAATTTGCAGTAAACATACCGGAACAAGAACCACAAGTTGGACAAGCGTGTTGCTCAATCTCACTAACATTTTCATCGCTTACTGAGCTATCTGCAGATTGGATCATAGCATCGATTAAATCCAATTTACGATCTCCTAATTTTCCGGCTTCCATTGGGCCTCCTGACACAAAAAGTGTTGGAATATTTAGTCGTAATGAAGCCATTAACATCCCGGGAGTAATTTTATCACAATTACTGATGCAAATCATAGCATCCACCTTATGGGCATTAATCATATACTCCACACTATCTGCTATTAGATCTCTAGAAGGCAAGGAGTAGAGCATTCCATCGTGCCCCATAGCAATACCATCATCAATAGCAATCGTGTTAAATTCAGCAGCAAAACAACCTTGCTTCTCTATTTCATTCTTCACAAACTGCCCTATTTCATGCAAATGAACATGCCCCGGAACAAATTGTGTAAACGAATTTACAACCGCAATAATAGGTTTTCCCAGCTGCTCTTTCTTCATTCCATTAGCTGCCCATAAAGCACGTGCCCCTGCCATGCGTCTACCCTGTGTACTAACTGCACTGCGAAGTTTGTTTTTCATCTCTTTTTTTATTAATATAAAAAAGCCTTTCTCAATTCACGAGAAAGGCTTTATCATTTATTTTTATTATAGCTCATATAACTATATAAACCTTCCTCACGCTCTAATAGGAATAACTACTAGACGAATAATAAAAAGGACCACGAGGTTTATATTTATTATATGATTAAACATAATCTATTTTCATTTTATAGAAGACAAAGGTAAATTCTTTTTCTTAATACACAAACGAAGTGTTAGAAAAAATCATTAAAAAGCTTACAATTAAAACTCTTTACTCTCTTTTTGCTTTCATTTATCACTCTTCAAATATAAAATGAAAGAATTATAAGGTCTATTATTTATATAAATAAACAGAATTAATGTTTCTGTTAAAATAGAATCAATGAAAAATTCTTATATTTGCCTCATAATTAATTCAATATAAACTTAACAAGAGTAATTAAGACATGGAAACATTGGACAACAAGTATATAGCAGTAGCTTACAAACTATACATTACAGATGAAGAAGGTAAAGATTTAGTTGAAGAAACAACTCTAGATCGTCCTTTTCAATTTGTTACCGGATTAGGAATAACATTTGAGGAGTTTGAATCACAAGTTAAAGATTTAAATAAAGGCGATTCTTTTGACTTCACTGTAACACCGGATAAGGCCTACGGAGAATATGAGGAAGACTATGTTCTTGAGTTACCTAAAAATATTTTTGAAGTAGATGGTGTGTTTGACAACGAGCGTGTGGTTCCTGGAAACATATTACCTTTATTAGACTCAACCGGCAATCAATTAAACGGTGTTGTAATTGAAATTAAAGAAGAGGTAGTTGTTATGGATATGAATCACCCATTAGCTGGAGAACAATTAAATTTTGTGGGTACAGTTTTAGAAGCCAGACCTGCCACCATCAAAGAAATGGAAGAGATGACAGAGATGTTAAGTGGCGGTTGTGGCTGTGAAGGAGGAGATTGTGGATCGTGTGGATGTGATTGCTAATCACCTTTCATTTTAGATCTTTTTATTATATTACAGGGTGATTCAAGAAATACTGAATCACCCTGTTTTTTAGAACAAAAATCTCACTTTCTAAATTTTCAATAAAAGCTTGTTATTTATTAAAAATCCTCTCCTTAGAATTAACATACTTCATTAACTTTAGAGCTATAATTAATTTGAAACACACTTTATTAGCTTTTAAGTCGTTATAAGAACAATTAAATATTTAGCTTTGTTATCCAACTAGAATAAATAAGTATAGTTATGAATCAAAAATTCGCATTAGAAGAAAAAATAGTAAGTCGCCTAAAGACCGTATACGACCCTGAAATACCAGTGAACGTGTACGATTTGGGCTTAATTTACAACATTGATGTTAAAGATAACATGGATGTTGATATTGAAATGACATTAACTACACCTCACTGTCCGGCCGCTGATTTTATTCTGGAAGATGTAAAACAAAAAGTGGAAACGATTGAGGGCATAGAAAAAGTCAATATCACCCTCACATTTGAGCCTTCCTGGTCAAAAGATATGATGAGTGAGGAAGCACTTTTAGAATTAGGTTTTCTATAACAGAATTTAAAGATCTCCCATTGTATGAAAAATGTATATTTTCTTTCTGATGCACACTTAGGCTCATTGGCAATTAAGCACCCAAGAATGCATGAACGCCGTTTAGTTAACTTCTTAGACAGTATCAAACATAAAGCTTCTGCAATCTATTTAATGGGAGATATGTTTGACTTTTGGTATGAATTCAGAACAGTGGTTCCCAAAGGATATACTCGCTTTTTAGGTAAACTTTCGGAACTGACTGACATGGGTGTAGAAGTGCATTATTTCATAGGAAATCATGACCTTTGGTTAGGAGATTATTTTCAAAAAGAGTGTGGACTAATTGTTCACACACAACCTCTGACTACAGAAATTTATGGGAAAGAGTTTTATCTGGCTCATGGTGACGGACTAGGAGATCCTGATCCCATATTTAAGTTTTTACGTAAGATGTTTCACTCCAAATTTCTTCAAGTTCTTTTTTCATCCATTCACCCTAGATGGACTATACCTTTTGGAATGAATTGGGCTAAGAAGAGTAGGCTAAAAAGAGATGGGGGGAAAGAGCCAGATTATATGGGAGAGGATAAAGAGTTCTTGGTGTTGTACAGCAAGAAATATTTAGAAGAACACCCCAACATTAATTATTTCATTTATGGCCATCGTCACATTCTTCTTGACTTACAGCTTACACGTACCACACGAATGACTATTTTAGGAGATTGGATTACTTACTTTAGTTATGCGGTGTTCGATGGAAGTAACTTTTTTGTAGAAGAGTATATAGAAGGAGAAACACAGGTATAAAAAAAGCGAGAGAATTTTATCAAACCTCTCGCTTCAAGTTATAATTATCATAGCGTCATTATTTATTTCTTCTCTCGAATTATACCGGAAAAATCCAATAAGCTTAAAATATCTCTTACAAAATGTAGTACATCAACATAAGTTGCCGACTCTGAATCGAACCTCTTTGTTACTTTCTCACTCTGTTTTAACTCCTGAATACTAATGGCATATCCTTTACTACCATCATCTTGATATCCAAACTTACATACTTCTGACATAATTCTTTTTTTATTAATTAAAATACACATTTCATCTTTCTTCCTCTATGATGATCAGATGAACTTCATGGCTCTTTCTTTTTATTTCAAGGTCAAATTCCTCTTTATTATAATAATCAACAAAATACTAAATAAATTGTTTAATCAAAGCATTTAAATAAAAAAATGTTTAATTTTATTAAAAACTTAATATATCATAACAACATTGTCTCTCAATTGTGACTAGTTTGTAACATTAACTTCTTGTTTTTCTTTGATTTATGCTTTATGTTTGCACGTTGAAAATAAAAAATGTAAAACAACAAAACAACATATGCATCTATGAATAAATTTAGAAAAACTTTTTTCCTTGGATTCCTTACTTTACTTTTTCCTTTGTATTCCTACTCACAATATAGTTTAGAAAAAGAGATTAAAGGATCGACTCTAACAGTAACTCCAAATGGAAGACTAGCAATAGATGGTGCATTTTTCAAAGAAGACCAAACACAATTAAGTAATGGGATAACTTTTACCGAAGCTCGTATTGGATTGAGTGCTTCTTACAAAAAATGGAGTGCAAAAATCGATTTTGGATTCGCTGAAAACAAAGTATCTCCTAAAGATATTTTTCTCCAATACGCCATCAATGAAAGATCAGAAATTATTGTTGGACACAAAGCTGAACCCTTTGGATTAGATGCGATGGAAGGAGCACAAAACTTACGATTCTTTACCGGAAGCAGCTCTACTAACGCCTTTGCACCAGGAAGAAAAGTTGGAATAGCATACGTTTACCATAGCCCTTATTTCTGGGGTAGCGCAGGTTTCTTTGGCGATGGGAATGGTATGAAAAATCGAACAGAAGGAGATGATGGCTACGCAGTAACCTCTAGAGCTATTTTTAATCCACTACAAAAAGAAGGAGCTATTTTTCACATAGGTTTGGCTGGGTCTTACAGAAAAGCCGATGCCAATGGTATGAATGAAGAGGAGAATAAAGAGAAGAGTAGAGATATAAATTACGGTAGCCCTCTTTTAAGTCATATTAAGAAAAAGGACTTTATACACGCCACCATAAGCGATGCTGATTACCAAGCCAAATATGCTGTTGAACTTATTGGTGCCTTAGGTCCTGTGGCTTTTCAAGGAGAATATTTTCACACTAACGTAAAAAGAAAAAATGAACTCCCTAGCTATCAAGCTAACGGTATTTATGGACAAATAAGTTATTTACTAATGGGTGGAAAGCAGACTTATGCTTCGAGTGATGCTCGTTTGGGAGAATTAAAGCCTAAAGATTTAGAGTTAGTTGTTCGTTACGATTACACTGATTTAGATTGTGAAGCAGCCGAGATATTCGGAGGAAAAATGAGCGACTGGTCGATAGCTCTGAATTATCAATTGAATAAATATATTGCTTTCAAACTTAATTATTCATATATTAAACTTGGAAATTATTCAACATTAGCCGGTGGAGAAAAGATCAATGTATTCCAAGGAAGAGTTCTACTTCTTTTCTAAAAAACAAACCTAATTACATTATAAAGGCCTAAAAACAAAAAGACAATTCTTAAATGTTTTTAGGCCTTCTTTTTCTTTTCAGCCTACGAAGCCACCCCATATAATAAGGTGGAATTTGACGTTAGTTAGTTAAAAATTGAACTTCGTTTTGTTAGGTCTTAGACCCAATACCCGTCGGTCCTAGACCGAGCACCCCTCAGTCCTAGACCGACAAGGGTTCAGTCCTAGACCGAGTGAATTTTAAAATTAGCCCTCTCAAAAGCCTCTATTCGATGCGTGCTCCAAATCCTTTTTTCTTCCTTTAATAAGTAAAACTACTACCTCCTAAGAACTCTCTTAAAAGAGATGTTGGGGGGATCTCTTTATCTTGAATGGGAATAAATAACTGAATGAATCGCAACAACCGATAAGCTTCAGAATACTCCGGAGAGTTTTGCGGAACAGTCATCAAAATAGGCTCAATATGTAAGCGTAAAGCAGCCAACTCAAAAAGTAGAGCTGAATTAAACATGGCATCTGCGTGTTCTTGATAAGGAAATATCCATTTATCCTCCCCTGCCCTTATGCTGTTCCATCGGGATATAGTATCACGTGGAGAATAACCTCGATAATAAAAATCACGAATAATTCTACGAACTAAACGATTGTCTGTGGTAGGTATCCAGTTATGATCATCAATAGATATAGTTGTAAGAGCCGAGACATAAACTTTATACTTATACTCATCTGGAATATAAGCGGTTAACTCTGGATTCAAGGCATGAATACCTTCTAAAATAACCACCATATCTTCCTCTAATTTCAGAAAATTGCCGACATACTCTTTTTTTCCTGTATTAAAATTAAAACGAGGCATCTCTATTTCCTGACCACTTAATAATGCCTTTATGTGAGAGTTAAACAACTCTAAATCTAATGCATAGAGTGATTCATAATCGTATTCTCCTTCTTCATTTCTCGGAGTATCTTCTCTCTCAACAAAATAGTTGTCTAAAGAAATAGGTCTAGGCTTAATAGCATTAGTCATCAACTGAATGGCTAAACGTTTACTAAATGTAGTTTTCCCGGAAGAAGAGGGACCGGAGATTAAGATTAATCGAATCTTAGATCCATTTTGTTCTCTATTATAGATATCATCAGCAATTTGGCTAATCTTTTTTTCCTGAAGAGCTTCAGCCACATTAATTAATGATGTTGCATTCCCCTCCTCACTAGTAAAATTGATATCACCCACATTACGAACCCCCATAATTCTACTCCACTCCACGTGTTCCTTAAACACATCGAACATTTTATTTTGATTGACATAATTATCGAGCACACGAGGATTTGCTTTATTAGGAATGCGGAGTAACACTCCATCATGGTAGGGCATCAAGTCAAAAATACTTAAATAGCCTGTTCTGGGCACCAAACAGCCATAATAATAATCAACTAAATCTCCTAACTTATAATAATAGGTATAAAGCGACCCTGTGGATTGGAGAAGTTTTACCTTATCCATTAATCCTTGCTCCTTAAAGATTTTTATTGCATCTTCAGATCGGCATTCAATACGATGGAAACAGGTATCTTGCCCTATTATCTCCCCCATTCTATCTTTGATAGACGCAACATCTTCATCAGTCAATGGACGACCAATATTGATGTTACAGAAGTATCCTTTAGAAACAGGATGCTCCACACAAAGCTTTCCTTCAGGAAACACTTCTTTTACAGCTTTATATAAAACAAAACATAATGAGCGTACATAAGCACGCATTGCTGAGGGATGTGTCAAATCTAAAAACTCTACATCTTTATAATTATACACTTTATATTTTAACCCTTCAGTAACATTGTTTACTTTTGCACACACAACTAAGTGAGGCAAGTTTAGGTTAAAACCCTCATATATTTCTAAAAGTGAACTCCCAATAGGGAAACTCTTAGAAATATTATTATTTTTACAAAAAATTTGAATCAACTCTTTCATTTATCCTTCAGTATTAATGATTACAATAAATATAAGAATTAATACAAGAAGAAGGACATAAACCTTACAAAATAAGATGGAATATTCTTTTTATGATTTCTTACAGCTCATAGGTTCACTTGCTTTATTCCTATATGGAATGAAAATTATGAGTGAAGCACTACAAAAAGTCGCGGGTAATAAACTGAGGAACATATTAACTGCGATGACGACTAACCGAGTCACAGGTGTTTTAACAGGTATGATGATAACGGCTCTTGTACAATCATCCTCTGCCACAACGGTTATGGTAGTGAGTTTTGTGAATGCAGGTCTTTTGACTCTAGCCGAATCCATTAGTGTCATTATGGGAGCCAATATTGGTACTACTGTAACTGCTTGGATCATATCAATTTTCGGATTTAAAGTGGACATGGCCTCGTTATCATTACCATTGCTTGCTTTTGCCATTCCTTTAATGTTTTCCACTAAAAGTAAACGCAAGTCTATAGGAGAATTCATCTTTGGATTTGCTTTTTTATTTATGGGACTTGCACTTCTCAAATCCAATGCTCCCGATTTGGAGCAAAACCCGGAAATGCTAGCCTTTGTGCAGAAATACACCGATATGGGCTACGGCTCCATCTTACTATTCCTACTCATCGGTACTGTATTGACCATGATTGTTCAGGCCTCAGCGGCCACTATGGCTATTACCTTAATTATGGTTGCCAACGGGTGGATTAGTTTGGAATTAGGTGCTGCATTGGTATTAGGAGAAAATATTGGTACTACAATTACAGCCAATCTGGCTGCTTTAACAGCCAACACACAAGCCAAACGAGCGGCCTTTGCCCACTTCCTGTTTAATGTAATTGGGGTTATTTGGGTCTTAATTATTTTCCATCCTTTTATGAATGTAGTTGGGTGGATTGTTGACACATTCTTCCATACAGACTCTCAGGCAGTAGATACATCCTATAAGCTTTCAGCATTTCACTCATTGTTCAACATTTGTAACGTACTTTTCTTAATAGGGTTTATCAATCCAATCAAGAAACTAGTCTGCTCAATCATTAAAATGAAAGAAGAAGATGAAGAACCAAGATTACGTTTCATTACAGGAGGATTATTATCTACCGCTGAACTTTCTATTTTACAAGCTAAAAAAGAGATTAATCTCTTTGCCAAACGCATTCACAGAATGTATGGCATGGTAGGAGAGCTACTCCATATCACTAAGGATGATGAATTTAACAAAATGTTTAGTCGTATAGAGAAGTATGAAAACATTAGTGATAACATGGAAATTGAGATTGCGGATTATCTGAATCGGGTTTCTGAAGGAAGGTTAAGCTCCGAAAGTAAATTAAAGATTCGCACCATGCTTCGGGAAGTAACTGAAATTGAAAGTATTGGAGATAGCTGTTATAACTTAGCCCGAATCATTAACAGGAAACGTGAAACCGGATTGGATTTTGTTGATAAGCAATATGAACACATCCATTTCATGATGAGCCTCACTCAAGATGCTATCAACCAAATGTTAGAACTCTTAGATAAAGTAGAAATCAAGAGTACAGATATTAATAAATCGTTCAATATTGAACATGAAATTAACAACTATAGGAATCAGTTGAAAAATCAGAACATTCTTGATGTAAACAATAAAGAATATGACTACCAAATGGGGGTATATTATATGGATATCATCATTGAATGTGAAAAGTTAGCAGACTATGTGGTTAACGTAGTTGAATCGTATACCGGAGTTATCGATGCTCAAAGTTAATCAGGAGATTAAGCAATAAAATAAAAAAGGGTGCAAAATGCACCCTTTTTTATTTTATTATGTTTCTTCTTATTCTTCGTGTGGCTCAAAGTCTTCTTTACCTACTCCACATAAAGGACATACCCAATCTTCTGGAATATCTTCAAAAGCAGTTCCTGGTTCAATACCACTATCCGGATCTCCTTCAGCTGGATCGTAAACATATCCACAAACAACACAAATGTACTTTTTCATAATTACTTCGTTTTATTATTTAACACTTACGCAATATAACAAAACTATCTATTAAATTGTTTCTAATGCTAAAAAATTAAATTTTATTGCAGAATACTATACATTATAGCTCAATGGGGATTTTCTCGTTTTTATTAATTCTTTTAATATCTTAAATTGAAAGACCAAAGCTGCTATTATCAAAAGATTGTGTATTTTTGCATGAAATATTCAAATACTGGTTATGAATTTATCTGAGAATAAATATAAAGGACTGACTGATGAGGAGGTTCTTGAAAGCCGTAAAAAACATGGTGATAACATTATTACTCCTTCTAAAGGGGTCTCCTTATGGAAGTTATACCTAGAAAAATATAATGACCCGGTTATAAAAGTTCTTTTAGTTGCCGCAGTTCTTTCACTAATTGTTGCATTCATAGAAAATGAATATGTTGAAACCATAGGTATTATAGCTGCAATCCTATTGACCACTACCATAGGATTCTTCTTTGAATACGACGCCCATAAAAAATTCAAAATACTTACTCAAGTTAACGAGGAAAACCAGATTAAGGTAATCCGTAGAGCTAAAGTAACGGAAGTTCCCCGAAAAGACATTGTAGTAGGTGATATTATTCTATTAGAAACCGGTGATGAAGTACCTGCCGACGGAGTTCTGATTGAGGCTGTATCTTTACAAATTAATGAATCTACTTTGACAGGTGAGCCAGTGGTAAGTAAAACCACAGATGAAGAGCACTTTGATGATGAGGCTCCCTACCCCAGCAATAAGCTTTATAGAGGTACAACGGTACTTTCTGGTCATTGTATTTTAGAGGTATCTGCTGTTGGAGACAGTACAGAAATTGGTGAGGTTTCTAAATTAAGTACCATTGAAAACGAAGAAGAAACACCCTTAAACATACAGTTACAAAAACTAGCTAACCTTATAGGTAAGGTGGGATTTGCTCTTGCTTCTATCATATTCATTGTTTTTGTTGCAAGAGACATCTATTTATTTGTTCAATTACATAACTCCATAACTTGGGCTCATAGTGCAGCCATTCTTCAAATCGTTCTGAAGTATTTCATGGTGTCAGTAACCTTAATTGTGGTCTCTGTCCCTGAAGGTCTCCCAATGAGTGTAACCTTAAGTTTAGCAATTAATATGAGCCGAATGCTTAAAACGAACAATTTAGTTCGTAAAATGCACGCCTCAGAAACAATGGGTGCTATAGATGTTATCTGTACAGACAAAACAGGTACACTCACTCAAAACCAGATGACTGTTTATGAAACGGTTTTTTTCTCTTTAGATGGAAAAGCCATAGATGAAACAGAAAACCAAGAGATTAAAAATTTGATTGTCGAAGGGATTAGCACCAATACTACGGCTTATCTTGAAGACAATGGTGAAGAAAAAGGACTAGGTAACCCTACCGAAATAGCTCTTTTATTATGGCTCCGCAAACAAAATCAAAATTATATCATTGCCCGTGAAAGGACTAAACTTATTGATCAGTTAACTTTCTCTACTGAGAGAAAGTTGATGGCCACGTTAGTAAACTCCACATCGGGAAAAAAGATTCTATATGTAAAAGGTGCTCCTGAGGTTATTCTAGAGAAATCTTCGAGTATTCTTTTTAAAAACGGTGCAATAAAGAAACCGGATGAAATTAAAGAGAAAATAGATAAGCACCTTTCAGGTTATCAAGAAAAAGCAATGCGAACCCTTGCTTTTGCATATATGGAGGTAGCAGGTGATGATACCAGAAATTGCATTGAATTACTGGAGGATAATAATCTTCAACTCATTGGTGTTGCTGCCATTTCAGACCCTGTTCGGTTAGATGTAGCAGACGCCATTAATGATTGTCTATCAGCTGGGGTTGACATAAAGATAGTTACCGGTGATACTCAGAAAACGACGTTGGAAATTGCTCGGCAGATTGGGTTATGGGATAAACAAAAGGTTCAAGAAGCTTGCATTACAGGTGTTGAGTTTGAAGCATTAACAGATGAGGAAGCTTTAGAACGCATAGAGACACTTAAAATTATGTCAAGAGCTCGTCCAACCGATAAACAGCGATTGGTTCAGTTACTTCAACAAAAAGGACATATTGTGGCTGTTACCGGAGATGGAACCAATGACGCTCCTGCTCTTAATTTTGCCAATGTGGGTCTTTCAATGGGTAGTGGAACAACGGTAGCCAAAGAAGCTAGCGATATAACACTCCTTGACGATTCATTCAATAGCATATCCACTGCTATTATGTGGGGCCGTTCACTTTATAAAAACATTCAGCGATTCATCGTGTTCCAATTGACAATAAACTTAGTCGCTGTACTTATTGTTTTAGTAGGTTCAATATGGGGGACAACGTTACCTTTAACTGTAACACAGATGTTATGGGTTAATTTAATTATGGATACATTTGCCGCTCTAGCCCTAGCTTCTATCCCTCCTACGCGTGAGGTGATGCAAGAAAAACCAAGAAAAAGCACAGACTTTATTATAACAAAGAGTATGGCTAAAACCATTGCAGGTTCCGGGTTCTTATTCCTTGTAGTCTTGATCAGTTTACTGATGTATTTTACCTATACCGGTGAAGGAATTACCGCTTATGAACTGACTGTTTTCTTCACATTCTTTGTGATGCTTCAATTCTGGAACTTATTTAATACAGCCACATTCTATACTAATCACTCTATATTTAAAGGATTAAGTAATAATCTTGGCTTGATTGGTGTAGCCGGCCTCATTTTATTAGGACAATTTATCATTGTTCAGTTTGGAGGAGAGGTGTTTAGAACCATTCCTCTGTCTCTTGAAACATGGATTATAATTATAGCATCTACCTCTCTTGTGCTATGGGGAGGTGAGATATTTCGATCAATTAAACGTATAATAGCTAAATAATAGTAATGAAAAAAAACGGAATTAAAAATCTTGTAATTGACTTTGGAGGTGTATTAGTAGACTTAGAACGCCAGCGTTGCGTTGAAGAGTTCAATAAAATAGGTCTGTTCAATACAGAAGATCTATTGGGAACTTCACATCAAGAAGGCTTTTTCCAAGATTATGAAAAGGGATTAATATCATCAGAGGAGTTTAGAGACGAAATTAGAAAACGAATTGGAGATAAGGATATATCTGATGATCAAATTGATGCAGCCTGGGTTAGCTTTTTAGACGATATACCCAGAAACAAATTAGACTTACTTCTCAGATTAAGAGAACATTATGTAGTTTATTTATTAAGTAACACCAACCCCATCCATTGGAAATGGGCTACTGAGTTTGGATTTCCCTACAGAGGATTTAGAGTAGAAGATTATTTTGAGCATATCTTTTTGTCACACGAAATGCACATGCTAAAACCTAGTACAGAAATATATGAAGCAGTATTACAAACTACAGGCATTGACCCCAAAGAATCCTTTTTAATTGATGATTCAAAAGAAAACTGTGACGCAGCTAAAGCTTTAGGCTTTACCACTTATACCCCCAAACCTAAAGAAGACTGGACTTACCTTTTTGAGTAAGTAAAAAAAGAAATGCAGGTTATATCTTCACTACAGAATTTATCTTTATCTCCCAGTGTAGCTACCATTGGTTTTTTCGATGGGGTGCACTTGGGACATCACCACATCATACAACAGGTAATCAAAGAAGCACAAAAAGGAGGATTGAAATCAACCGTTATTACCTTTGCCAATCACCCTTCTACTGTTATTCATGAGAGGAAAATGGAACTTTTAACTCCTATTGAGGAGAAAATCCAACGACTAAACAAAGAAGGAATAGATCAATGTGTTGTATTACCATTCACTGAAGAGTTTGCAAAACTATCCGCCTATGAATTTATGTGTCAAATATTAAAGAAGAGCTTAAACATTGACTCTTTATACATTGGTTATGATAATCGCTTTGGACACAGACAAGACAAAGTAGAAGGCTTCAAAGAATATGTTTCTTATGGTAAAGAAATAGGTATAAAAGTATTGAGTACAGATGCTGTTTTTTTACAAAAAGAAGAGATTAGCTCTTCATTAATACGAGAAATGCTCAAAGGGAAGAATCTCACGCTAGCCAACAGTTTACTAGGATATATCTATAGTATTGATGGGGTTGTTGTAGATGGAAAAAAAATTGGAAGACTACTGGGATTCCCTACAGCAAATATCAAACCGACTCATAAAAACAAGTTAATTCCAGCTAAAGGAGTTTACATTGTTTCTGTTCTATTGGATGACATTCTCCATAAAGGAATGCTTAGCATTGGCTGTAGACCAACCCTAAAGAATGGAAAAGACATAAGTATTGAAGTCAATATTTTGGACTTTAACGAATTCATATATGGAAAACAGCTAAAACTCAAATTTTATTCTTATTTAAGAGAAGAAATAGCTTTTGAAAATAAAGAAGCTTTGATTGAGCAACTTAAAGTTGATGAAGTAGACACTAGACACTATTTTAACACACACACGATATGAAAAAGTCTTTATTTCTGGTATTCACTTACCTAATTATCCAGCTTTGTTCAGCATTTATTGTGAAGGTAGGATTTATGATCTATCAATACGCAACGATAGGAAAAATAACAGTAGACTTAGGTGCTACTGAGGTAATATTCTCTTTACTCCTTAGTATGTTGCTTATGTTTCTTGTTATGTGGAAAAAAGGACTTATCCCTATGGCTAAAGAGAGCTGGTCACTACCTAAACCCTCCTCACTGGATTATTTATTATGGATACTAATAGCTACCTTTAGTAGTATTTTCTTACTTGATCTTTTGATGTCTTACTTGACTTTTCTTCCTAACTTAATGGAACAAACCTTCAATACTATATTTGAAAATATCTGGGGAATCATTGCAGTAACTTTAGTTGGACCTTTATTGGAAGAACTGGTCTTTAGAGGAGCTGTTACTCGCTTTTTATTGGAAAGATACACCCCTAGAGCTGCTATACTAATTTCAGCTTTAATTTTTGGCCTTATCCATATGAATCCCACTCAAGTGATTGGAGGATTTATCATTGGCTTACTCTTAGCCTGGATTTACTTCAAGACAAAAAGCATTCTGCCTGTACTTATTATTCACGTTATAAACAATAGCTTATCCGTTATGATCAGCAAAAAGTTTGTACTGGCCGACTCATTTCAGGACATTATTCCTACTCCGGCCTATTGGCTGATTGCTGCCTCGGCACTATTTCTACTCATAACAAGCCTAATAAAACTAAACCGGGCAACAATATCTCCTTTTCTAATAGCAAAAGACGATCAAGAGGAAGAAGTATTTTAATTTTCCTGATCCTGTTTGGCTTTAAATACCAATGCATACAAACGCATTTGCTTTAACATAGACAATAGCCCATTACTTCTAGTGGGTGAAAGGTGCTCGTGCAAGCCTATTTTATCAATAAAATAGAGCTCTGCATTGATAATCTCATCGGGAGTATGATTGGATAACACTTGAATTAATAAAGTAATAATACCTTTTACAATAATGGCATCACTTTCGGCTTTATAAACAACCTTCCCATCTACTAAATCTGCTTGAAGCCAAACTCTACTTTGACACCCTTCTATTAAGTTTTGATCGGTTTTATATTCCTCATCTAATGATTCTTGGCCATTACCTAAATCGATTAATAATTGGTAACGATCCATCCAATCATCAAACATTTCAAACTCACTAATTATCTCTTCTTGTTTCTCGTTAATAGACATCTTATTTTTCATTATATATAACCTCCAAAACTGTTTGTCCAACAGCATGCAGTGTATTTCTTTCTATATTCTCCATGGTATCATCTACTGTATGCCAACTTTTGGCAAAACCACTAGCATGAATATTATTATGTATGATATCAATAGTGGGTATACGAGCAATCTGATTTACAAATAAATGATCATCCGTAATATAGCCCCCATTTTCTTTTATAAAATAACGTTGAAAGCCCAATTCATGTGCCTTATCCCAAACTTTTTTATTTATATTTTTAGCAAACTTTTGAGAGTATCCCTCATAATAAAATAAAGCATCTTTATCTCCAACCATATCCAATAGAATACCAAAGCGAGCATTATAACTTGGAACATGTGGATTTTTAGCCCAATACTGAGAACCTAATCCCCAGGTGTTTTCAGTATCTCCTCTGTTATATTTAGTATCAAATTGAGGAACACCATAATCCTCAGCATCAAAGAAAATAACATCCACACCTATTGTTGTCTGTGACTGTTGTAATAAACGTGCTATTTCTAAAAGAACACCTACTCCACTAGCACCATCGTTTGCGCCCAATACCGGAGTACGATAATTTTTCTCATCAGAATCATTATCCGACCATGGACGTGTATCCCAATGAGCAAACAAAGCGACGCGTTTCTTCTGTTCGGGCTGATAAGATGCAATTATATTTTTTGCTTGCAACAAGGTTCCATCATAAGCCACTAAATCAACTTCTTGTGTTACAACAGTCGCTCCATACTCTTTCAGTTTTTCTTCTAAATAAAGACCACATTCTTGATGCCCTCTTGTATTAGGTACACGAGGTCCAAAAGAAACCTGTTGCTCTATAAAATGATAAGCACTATCTGCATTAAATTTAGGCACTGTTACACTTATATTTTCTTGTGATAGTTCCACAGATTTATTTTTCCCAACTTTTGAGCCACTACAAGCAAAAAAAAGTGCACTCAAAACACCAACAAGACCTACTGCTATTATTCTATTCATCATTTCTAAATATCTGATACGGTGCAAAATTACATTTTTTGTAGCACAATTCTATATAATAGAATAGTAAAAAAAGATTAAGAAAGAAAAGAAAGGGTTACTCTCTCCTTTTCTACATTAAGTTTGACTTTCGAGCCACATATTACCGGGCAGTTAAGCTCAGTGTGTCCAATGGGAAAAGAATAGCAAATGGGAAAAGAATAAGGAGACAAAAGAGTTGCTAACATTTGATAAACTCTCTTATCTAACAGCTGGTTTTCTGTTTGAGAGGAAAATTGTCCAATAATTAATCCGGCTAATTGATTTAAAACCCCTGAGTATTTTAAGTTGTAAAATAGTCGCTCTATACTGTGAAGATGTTCGCCTACATCCTCAACAAAGAGGATCGTTCCTTTAGCAGGCAATGCAAAAGGTGTACCCTGCAATGCTCCCAGAACTGAGAGGTTGCCTCCACGAAGTATACCGGTTGCCTTGCCCAATTGATTTAATGAATTCGGTCTGCAAGGATAAGTGGGTAACATTCCATATAGTATTCCTTTTAAGTAGAGCAAAGAAGACTCATTTTGTGGAGCCATAGCCAGGTGTCTAGCCATAGGGCTATGTAAAGTGGCATAGCCTTCTTTATTAAAACAAGCATGCAAAGCCGTAATATCACTATAACCAACCAACCACTTTGGGTGTTTTCTAAATTCAGTAAAATCCAATTGATTAATGAGATGAATAGCTCCATAACCACCTCGTGTGCAAAGGATTACTTTATATTTTTTATTATCCATTGCTTCTTGAAAATCAATTCTTCTATCCTCTTCTGTTCCTGCATAATGATTAAAACTAGAATCCACATGCTTGGATAAGGATACTTTTAATCCCCAAGATTCCATTCTCTCCTTAGCCTTATTTATTAGTTTTTTTTCAATACGGCTGGATGGGGAAACCATAATAACATGATCGCCTGGTTTTAAGAAAGGAGGATATTGTAAAGGTTTCATCTTGAATATTTATTGTAAATAAGAACTCCATACAAATCTAAACTAATTCTCTCACAAGAAAAAAGATTACATTCTCAAAGCACTATTTACTTAAAAGTTCTTATTAAAGTAAACAAGCTGGTATAAAAATATGTTTAATAAAATATATTCTAATTATTGAAGAAGATGCAACCCATAAAAAACTTTAAAGAGTTAACTCACTATATACAAACCCAAGCTCGGCCTAAAACGATTGCTGTAGTTTGTCCTTACGATGATCATACCGAATATGCCATACTGCGTTCGTTAGATGAAGGTATTGCTCGTTTCATTTTAGTAGGTATTCCTACAAAAATGCCAAACAGCTTGACTTCTCCTGAGCGAGGTAACGTTATTTCCATATTAGAAACCTCTGATTGCAAAGAAGCAACACAACTAGGAGTACATCTTATAAAACAAGGTAAAGCTGACATCCTTATGAAAGGAATTATCAATACAGATGATCTGCTCCGAGTAGTTTTAGATAAAGAAGAAGGTCTACTTCCTAAAGGAAAAATTTTAACTCATTTAGCAGTAATGGAAATCCCTCGATATCCCAAACTGCTTTTTTTCTCTGATGCTGCTGTGATTCCAAGACCCAATATTTTACAACGCATAAAAATCATAGAGTATGCCATTAGGGTCTGTCATCAGTTTGGCATAGAAACACCCAAAGTCTCTTTGATTCATTTTTCAGAGAAAGCAAGTCCAAAGTTCCCCATTTCAATGGACTATGTAAACATTGTGGAACAGGCTGAAGCCGGTGCTTTTGGAAGTGCTATTGTGGATGGCCCACTGGATGTAAAAACCTCCTGTGATCACGAAAGTGGAGAAATCAAAGGCATAACTTCTCCAATTAAAGGCCAAGCCGATGTTTTAATATTCCCCAATATACAAGCCGGAAATACGTTTTACAAAGCGGTATCTCTTTTTGCTGATGCACAAATGGCAGGAGTATTGCAAGGTACCTGTTGCCCGGTAGTTCTTCCATCACGTAGTGACACGGGTCTTTCCAAGTATTATAGTATTATAATGGCTTGTTTAATAGCAGAAAAGAATGAAAATACTTGTAATTAATCCGGGGTCAACCTCGACTAAAGTAGCTGTGTATAATGAAAAGCAGGAAATATTCAGCTCCACCATTACGCATACACCAGAAGAAATAGCTCTATATAAACAAGTAAAAGATCAGTTTCATTTTCGTAAACAACGTATTTGTGATGAACTGAAAAGGAACAATATCACATACCCTTTTGATGTAATTGTAGCTAGGGGCCCTTTAACCAAACCCATAGAGGGAGGAGTATATGCAATTAATGAACAGATGATACAAGATGTTGACCATGCTATGTTCGATCATCCTTGTAATTTGGGATGTCTACTAGCAAATGAGCTAGCTAACGAACAAGCACAACCTTGCCCCACTTATATAGCTGACCCGGGACTGGTTGACGAAAGAAACGAAATAGCTAAAATCTCTGGCTCTCCTCTACTTCCCAGAGTAGCTATTGCTCATACCCTGAACCAAAGAGCCATTGGCAGACAATATGCTGAAGAGCAGAATAAAAGCTATGAATCGCTCAACCTTATTATTGCTCATCTGGGTGGAGGAATATCCATAGGCGTACACCAAAAAGGAAAAATCATAGATGTGAATAATGCATTAAACGGAGAAGGACCTTTCTCACCAGAACGAGCAGGAACATTATCGGCAGGATCACTTATTGATCTCTGTTTCAGTGGTCAATATACTCAGAACGAGCTAAAACAAAAGATTGCCAGTCAATCGGGTTTGTTGAGCCATCTAGGTACAAACGATATACGCATGGCATACCGCAAACTACTTGAAGGGGATAAAAGAGCAGAACTCATATTACAGGCAATGGCTTATAACATTGCCAAAAGCATCGGAGCTGCGGCCACTGTTTTAAGAGGAGACATTGATGCTATTCTGTTAACTGGAGGAATAACTTATTCAGACTATATGGTAGATTTCATTACAGAGCATATCCAGTTTTTAGCCCCCATAAAAGTTTATCCCGGTGAAAAAGAAATGGAAGCACTTGCCCTAAATGCCCTTGCCGCTCAAAAAGGAACTTTAGAGATTAAAACATACATTTAATCAATTAAAATAGGGAGACAAAAAACCTATATATTTATTTTTTTCATACCTTTAAGATTATTAGTTCAATTTATTCTCCACCTATTAATTAAGGATATGAAACACCTCAAGTTATTTAGCACACTCCTTCTGTTGGGTAGTCTCTTTTTTTTAGCTGCTTGTAATGACGACGATGAAAAAAAGGTATTACCACTACAGTTTGAAAAAGAGTACTACGAAGTACGAAGAAGCTCTGAACCTTATGAACAAAGAACAGTCATTCCACTATTGGGAGGAAGTGGGAATTACGATATTTTAATTAAAGACCCTCAAATAGTAGATGTAAAAATCTCTATTGATGAGGAGGACGAAGATGATCCCGGAATGTTTTTTATAACTGGAAAAGAAAAAGGATCAACAACAATCACAGTTACAGACACACAGCAAAAGACCAGTCAAACCATAACCATAAAAGTGGTAGACTTCTATACTTCTGTTTCCTTTAACAAAAGTAATCACCCTATTTTGAAAGAAAACACCGTTTTATTCCTTGTGAACAATGAAACAAAGGATTGCTATTTATTCTCCAAAGAAAATGAGGGTATTATTACAGAAAAAACTCCTCTACTTAAAGGTACATTCTCTCTTATTGAAGAAGATAAAACGCCTTATTTAATTGTAACTTACTCCAAAAATGAAAAAGAAGTAAGTCACAAATTTGATATTCAACAAAGCAAATATGGAGTTGTACAATTCTTAAACGGATGGTTCCAATTAGGCTGGGAAATAATAACAGAATCTAAAACAAGAACATCTGTAGCCAAATATCCCATAATGAATCTGAAAGAAGTAGACACAGAATATGAGGCAGAAGGTTTCCTCCATAAAATAGAAATACCCGAAAAAATACTAGACTAATACACTCCCATAATAAGGAATAAAAGACCATAAAGTGATGTCACCTTATGGTCTTTTTTATTGATTTAGACTTTTCTTTTTAAAAGTAAAAAAGTAGCTGCTCATCTTCACTTTTCATCGGTCTAGAACCGAAGGCCTGTCTGTCCTAGACGGGATTATATGCTCTGTGAGGAGGATTGAGCTAAGGCATGTTTAATCAAAAGCAAAACACCACTTATTAAATTCATAATCAACCACTTAAAACACACATATATTTTTACATGTTTTATGTACATAAATCCATCCTAAGACAAAAAAGTATGCTTTTCTTTACCTATATAATTTTATTTCAACAACTATAAATTAGATACTAAAACATATGAAGAAGCTATTTATTCTATTTGCCTTATTTACGCTTATTAGCACCGTTCAAGCACAGACATCAACACGTAAAAAATACAACTTTAATAGTGAATGGTCGTTACAAGTTGGAGACTTTCCTAAAGCAAAAGAAACACAATACAATGACACTCAGTGGACAAAAGTATCCCTCCCACATGCGTTCAATGAAGATGAAGCATTCAAGTTTGCTATTGATAACCTAACTGATACTGTTATGTGGTATAGAAAACACTTTAACCTCGAGAATATTCAAAATAAAAAAATATTTATTGAATTTGAGGGTGTTAGACAAGCTGGAGAGTTTTATATCAATGGTCACTATTTAGGTAGACATGAAAATGGGGTTATGGCTGTAGGTTTTGACTTAACTAAACATATTCAAAAGGGAGAAAATGTTATTGCTGTACGAATTGACAACGATTGGCATTATAGAGAAAAAGAGACTAACACAAAATTTCAATGGAATGACCGTAACTTTAATGCTAATTATGGAGGAATACCCAAAAATGTTTTCTTACATATTACTGATGAGGTTTATCAAACCCTACCACTATACAGTAGCCTAAAAACAACAGGTACATATATCTATGCTACTGAAATAGATGTTCAAAATAAAGAAGCTAAGATTCATGCAGAATCTCAAATAAAGAATGAGAGCAAAACAGATCGCACATTACAATATGAAGTAACAATAAGCGATATGGATGGACAAATCATTAAATCTTTTGAGGGTTCTAAGACTACAATTAAACCAGGTGAAGTACAAACATTAAAGGCCGTAGAAAACATAGGAGGCTTAAACTTTTGGAGTTGGGGATATGGGTATCTATACAATGTGAAAACAGTTTTAAAAGATGATAAAGAGACTATTTTTGATGAAGTAATTACTCGAACAGGATTTAGGAAAACAAAATTTGGAGAAGGAAAAGTTTGGCTTAATGACAGGGTAATACAGATGAAAGGTTATGCACAACGAACCAGCAATGAATGGCCGGCAGTAGGACTTTCTGTACCCGCATGGTTAAGCGATTATTCCAACGGATTAATGGTAAAAAGTAATGCTAATTTAGTTCGCTGGATGCATGTTACTCCTTGGAAACAAGACATAGAATCATGCGACAGAGTAGGATTAATACAAGCAATGCCTGCAGGAGACGCAGAAAAAGACCGACAAGGCCGTCAATGGGAACACCGAATTGAGTTGATGCGAGATGCTATTATTTACAACAGAAACAACCCTAGTATTATTTTTTATGAATGTGGAAATCAAGGAATCAGCAGAGAACATATGATTATTATGAAGGCTATTAGGGATATTTATGATCCACATGGTGGTCGTGCTATTGGTTCCAGAGAAATGCTTGCTATTGATGAAGCTGAATATGGGGGAGAAATGCTCTACATTAATAAAAGCTATAAACACCCCATGTGGGCTATGGAGTATTGCAGAGACGAAGGCTTAAGAAAATACTGGGATGACTATAGTTATCCTTTTCATAAAGATGGCGAAGGATCAAAAGAATACAAATCTACTGTGACTAATACAATTCAAAAAAGAACAGATGCTTCGGCCTATAATCGCAACCAAGATTCTTTTACCATTGAATTAATACGCAGATGGTATGACTATTGGAGAGAACGTCCAGGAACTGGAACAAGAGTTAGCTCAGGTGGGGTGAAAATTATTTTCTCAGATTCAAACACACATTTTCGTGGAGAAGAAAATTACCGAAGAAGTGGGGTTACTGACCCTATGCGAATTGAGAAAGATGGTTTCTTTGCACATCAAGTAATGTGGAATGGATGGGTAGATACAGACAAATATCAAACCTACATCATTGGGCATTGGAATTATCCTAAAAATACAGAAAAGCCAATATATGTAGTATCTAATGCAGAAGAAGTTGAACTATTCTTAAATAAAAGATCATTAGGAAAAGGCAAAAGGAGTTATGATTTTCTTTTCACATTTGAAAACGTTAAATACATTCCCGGTCAATTAGAAGCAATCAGTTACGATAAAAAAGGTAATGAGGTTAGCAAATACACACTTCAAACTGCAGGTGAAGGAAAACGAATCAAATTAACAGCATTACAAAACCCAGAAGGCTTCAAAGCAGATGGGGCTGATATGGCACTGATACAGGTTGAAGTAATAGACAAAAATGGTAATCGCTGTCCATTAGATAACAGAATGATACACTTTGCATTAAACGGAGAGGCTGAATGGCGTGGAGGTATTGCTCAAGGAGCAAACAACTACATCTTAAGCAAGGATTTACCTGTAGAGTGTGGAGTAAATCGTGTTTTAATTAGAAGTACCACAAAAGCAGGAAAGATATCACTAAAAGCCAAAGCGAATGGACTTTCCTCAGCTTCTTTAACCTTAGAAACTTCTCCAGTTATTGTAAATAGTGGATTAAGTAGTTATTTACCTCAGCTTACACTGAAAGGCAGTTTAGATAAAGGAGCTACTCCATCTACACCTTCTTACACACAAACCAAAAGAGGTATACCAATACAGTCGGCAGAAGCTGGAGCAAATCAGAAGGAAGTAAGAAACAGTTATGATGATAACGAATATAGCGAATGGACCAATGACGGGAACCTAACTAATGGCTGGATTACATATACTCTTGAAAGAGAAGCAAAAGTAAAAGATATCTGTATCAAACTTCATGGATGGAGATCAAGAAGTTATCCTCTTGAGGTTTTTGCTGGAGAAACATTAATATGGAGTGGAGACACAGAAAAAAGTCTAGGCTATGTACATTTGAAAGTAGATAACCCGGTACGAGCAAAGGAAATAACCATTCGATTAAAAGGAAGTACAACCGAAAAAGATGCTTTTGGTGAAATTGTAGAGGTTGCAGGAAATGCCACAAGTGAAATGGAAAACAAACAAAGTAAGGGAACACACAACCTTCGCATTGTTGAAGTTGAATTCCTAGAAGATATTTAATAAAAAGCAAAGTCGGGGTTTTAAAATAATGAAATCGCTCAACCATTTTGGCTTAAACTATTTTTGAAATCAGAAATGTTAGCCATAAATAAATACCCTCATTTTATTAGACATACAACTGTTCAATAAAAAATAAAAACTCCTCATTTCAATAAAAAGCTCATAAAGCAGTAGCACTTTATGAGCTTTTTTATAGATCCTCCACCTGAAATAGTGCCTAAAATTAAAACCAGCTGAATTCCACTCAAAGCTCCTTTAAAGAGAACTATTATCTCCTTTTTAGGCGTTTTTGAAAGAATTGGGCACAATTATCCCCGGAGCTCGCTTTAAGTTATAGGCGATGGCCTGTAAAATATGATGTGTGTGTTATCAACCCTATATAGCGAGCTTTATCTCCCCCCAAACCATTTCTTTATACTTTCAAAAGTACGTTCTACTACCCGGCATGTCTTACTGATCAATTTATTAAAGAGTAATTGCCAAGAGGTTAAGGGACGATTGTGATAGACTTTATGCATCAGTCTGTTTTTTATATTAGCATCTAAGAGCATTGATCATTTGTGGGTACTTTATATCCTTTATCTACCCAAAGGCCTTCTGGTTTGTGTCTTTTAGCTGTTTTCTCAAGTAAAGCAGCTAACCCTTTTGAGTCCCTATTCATTGGCTGTTTTTGAGGCTGTTCTCGTGCAAAGATCTCCTTTCTTGTATTTATGCAGGATAAAATCAGTTACACGTTTTCGGGGGGATAGATACTTGGATAGCGTAGTGCTTCGGATTGTTTTTCCTACCAAACTTCTTTTCTGCTCTACTTTCATATCGTATAAAGCAAGAACGGTATTTTTCCGTATTTCTTTCCCCAAGTAGGTGTCTCGAAGTTTGTCGGCTGTTACATAGTCGTCATTTTCTAGGATGGCTTTATAGTGTTTGTCTAGGGCAATAGTTATTTTATATAAAGCATCATTGATGATTGTAGCTTCTTTCGTTCTGCCCATTGCCCGACCTGTTTGACTCCACATTTCGGGTTTAACAAATTGTAAGGAACTGAACTCTGCCTTCTTTCCACTAATAGAAATTCTTACGCTTATAGAGGCTAATCCGTTGCTGTTTACTCTTTTCCTTGTCAGAAAAAGGATTCGATAGGTGCTGTTCATAACTCAAAATTTCCACGATCCGACAAATATATTGACTATCGCTTAGAGTTAAAACACCCTCTATAAAGCCAAGTTAGGTCATTGTAAGTCTCTTTGATTCAGAGAGTAACTTGAAGGAAAGTGAACAAAACGAAGTTGAAATTTCTGTTCACTTATTTTTCACTCCACTACTGTCTTTCGATGACTTTTAGTGGCTTCGGTGAAAAAGAAAAAAGTCTGCTAATCTACTGACTAACAGACTTTATGTCTTTGTTTGGCTTTTGTTGTCTTTCGACCTTTTTGCCGTTTGGTGGGCGTTGACGGATTCGAACCGCCGACCCTCTGCTTGTAAGGCAGATGCTCTGAACCAGCTGAGCTAAACGCCCTTGTTTCTTATTAGAAGCGATGCAAAGGTAAGCTTAATTTTATTTCCCACAAACTTTTTATCTATTTTTTTACCAAACTGTACTTTTTTCATTTCTTATCCAATACGCGAGCAGGATTTCCTACCACTACAGAATCGGAAGGGATATCTTTAGTAACCACACTCCCCGCCCCTATAACACAGTGGTCGCCTATTGTAACTCCCGGACAGATTATGGCTCCGCCTCCTATCCAACAATC
>CAZGUI010000031.1:0-29809 GCA_964528875.1 uncultured Bacteroides sp.
CAATGAAGTTGATAACAGTTAAAAAAGTGTTACAATCCACATCGTTTTCTTTACATACCTCTTCAATGGTTTTACTTCCAAAACCAAGAGATAATCCAAATCGGCTCATCACATGAAGGTAGGAGTAATTATCCCCAATTAGGTCAATCATTCGATTGGACGCTACGTATTTTGCTATTTTACCCATAGTCCTACTTATTTAAGTGCAAAG
The DNA here is from genome assembly GCA_964528875.1 of uncultured Bacteroides sp. Classification (GTDB taxonomy): domain Bacteria; phylum Bacteroidota; class Bacteroidia; order Bacteroidales; family Bacteroidaceae; genus Bacteroides_E. The sequence continues at coordinate 212 of CAZGUI010000031.1, forward strand.
AAACAATTATAATGGAACCTGTACAATCGCTATTTGTTGGTATATTTGTGATTGTAAGTTCTTTTGTTGCACAAAATTACAATATTATTAGCAACTTTAGGTCTGAAAATAAAAAAAAGCATTTATGAGTCAGCCCGCCATTCGAATTAATTCACTAACCATTGGTTACGAAAATAAGAATGAATTTTCTAAAATAGCCCATCAAATCACCGCTTCCATTTATGCCGGTGAGTTGACTTGCTTAATTGGAGCGAATGGAGTAGGGAAGTCCACCTTATTGCGAACCCTGAGTAAGCTGCAGCCAAGTCATAGTGGGGGCGTTGAGCTTTTGGGTGAGGATATTAATGCGATTCGGAAAGACAAGTTAGCCACTTTATTAAGTGTGGTATTAACGGAACGCCCATCGGTTTATAATATTTCGGTTCAAGAGATGGTGGCTATGGGGCGTAGTCCTTATACAAATTATTGGGGCTCCTTATTGAAGGAAGATAATGAAATTGTATCTAAGGTGATTGAAATGGTAGGCATTCAACCGCTGACTCATCGCCTATTTGCAACCCTAAGCGATGGGGAGAAGCAAAAAGTGATGATTGCTAAAGCTTTAGCACAACAAACACCAATTATTTTATTAGATGAACCTACCTCGTTTTTGGATTATCCTAGTAAGATAGAACTGATGCAATTGTTGCTACGTTTAACACAACAAATGCAGAAAACCATTCTTTTCTCTACACACGATTTGGATTTAGCTTTACAAGTATGCGATAAGATGGCTATAATGAGCTCTACAGGAATAGTGGTAGGAACTCCGGAAGATCTTTCTTTATCGGGACAGCTGAATCAGTTTTTAAAGATTAGGGGAGTGGTTTTTGACAATGAAACCGGTCTATTTAAACTGCAACATATCTGTCAATGGGCCATTAGAATAGAGGGTGAAGAGGCTCCTTATTTTATGCTTCATAAGGCGCTTTTGAGAAAAGGGATATTTAGTAATAATGAAATTCATTCTGAGGCATACATTTGTGTTGCCCAAAACGTTTTTACCTTGTATCTACCTTCTGGTGAGATCTTTACTGCAACAACTATTGAACAGTTGCTTAGTTATTCGGATTTAATGAAGTGGGTTATACCTCTATCTGAATAACTTCACCATAAGGAGCTAAACCATCTAAAATGTTGTGTGGTAATAGCTCTCCACTATATACTTGAGCTGAGGCTAATACCCCTCCGTGAGCAAAAATTCCAACTGCCTTGTGCTCTAACTGTTTAATTTCATTAATGAACTCACTGACTCTATTATAAAGCATACTAAATGATTCGCCGTTGGGTGGTTGTGTGGTCAGTAAATTATACTCCTTATGAACCTCACGAAAACTAGTCGGTTTCCCTACCGATTTCATTTCCCAGTCGCCCATATGAATCTCTTTGATGCGTTCATCACGAATTGCTTCTTTATATCCACAGTAATCGGCCAGTCGTACACAGCGAGATAAGGGACTAACAAAGACAGCACCAAAATTCAGACCTTGAATTTTAGAGGATACTATTTCAGCTTCTTGTTCAAAGCTAGCTCTTAAAGGAACATCTGTTTGACCATATATAACTCCTTCGGGAACATCAACAGAAGTGTGTCTAATAAAATATAACTTCATAGGTAACTCGTTTTTAAGGATGAGCTAAAATAATCAATAATCTGTTCAAAGCGAAAAATAAGATATGAATAAACATTTTTATACTATTTTTTTAGCTTTTTGAAATTGTAATAAAAAACAATTATTAAATTTGTAGTGCTCTAATGAATAATTTCATCGTATGCGGTAGTAGCTCAGTGGTAGAGCATCAGCTTCCCAAGCTGAGGGTCGTGGGTTCGAGCCCCATTTACCGCTCCATTCGCTTTTGAAAATAAATAGGCTGTAAATAGTGATGTTTGCAGCCTATTTATTGTGTCCTTCTATATCTGATCTACTCATGGATTATGTTGCTGTTTTTGCTAAGATTATGGATGGTGTAAGCATCTGCCATTTATATACGTTTTGTTTTGCATTTAATTTTTGTTTTAGTTGCCCTAATTGTGATTAGTAAGATTATATAAAAGTAGTAGGTCTCATACTTAAGGTGCTTTTTATTCTTTCTATATAACCTTTTTTATTTTATTGTCATCGTTTTTCTTCTTCTATAACACTAGAAAAGGTAATGGAATATTTTAAAATAAATAAAACAGAGTAGCAGTACACAAACATTTTTTATCTTTAATGGAAACTAATAATGGTTCAATATGACTGATCAAGAAAAATACGATAAAATATTTGAATCCAATAGGGCTTGGATTGAGAAAAATAAGGTAGATAATCCTAATTTATTTAAGTTGCTGGCCGCAGATCAGCATCCGGATTTTCTGTATATAGGTTGTTCCGACAGTAGGGTGCACCCCAATCAAGTGATGGGCTTGAAACCCGGGGAGGTTTTTATACATCGTAACATTGCCAATATGGTTATAGATACCGACTTGAATGCACTATCGGTTATTAATTACGCAGTAGAGTATCTTAAAGTGAAGTACATTATAGTTTGTGGTCATTATGACTGTGGTGGAATAAAAGCGGCTATGGAGAACCTGGATTATGGTATTCTTAATCCTTGGTTACGCTGTATACGCAATGTTTATAGACTCCATCAGGAGGAGTTGGATGCCATAAAAGACTTGGCTGAGAAAAATAGACGACTCGTTGAGTTGAATACCTATGAGCAATGTATTAATGTGGTGAAAACTGCAGAAGTTCAAAAATCTTATTACAAAAAAGGATATCCCAAAGTGGCAGGTTGGATATTCGATATGAAAGATGCCCGTCTGCACGACTTGTATTTTGATTTTGAAGGAGAGCTAAAAAAAGTGCGAAAAATATATAATATTGCGGATGCTGAGAAATAACTTTTGGACTTGAATGGTTCTTAATACTCCAGCATACAGTTGAACTTTATACTGTAACAAGTGTTTATCCTATTACTTTGATTTTAGTATTCACACTTCTAAATAATACATTATGAATATAAAATATATGTTTCTTCTTTTTGTTTCTCTTGTTCTTACTATGGGGTGTAAAAGCTCTAATGACGCTGAGGCGCTAGATTTAGAAACTATTTCTAGCCTTCTTGATCAAAGTTCGACGAAGATCATTGATGTGAGAACACCCGAGGAATATGAGGATGTACATATCCCCGGTGCTATTAATTATCCTATAGAAAGTCTTCAAGATAGTTTGACTTATTTAGATCGGACGGAAGATATTATTGTAGTCTGCCGAACAGGAAATAAAAGTAGTCAAGCAAAAAAACTATTAAAGGAAAATGGTTTTGAGAAAGTGCATAATGGTGGAAAATGGCAAAATGTAGATGAAATAATAAAAGAGTTAGGGAAAAATAAAACGGAAAATAATTAATCTATCATCTCCATAAAACAGAAGAGCCAGTTACGTAACTGGCTCTTCTGTTTTATGGTAAGCATCCTTTAATATGAACTATTTGGCTATTTTTGGGATACTGTGATTTTTATGTTTTTAATGTTCTTAAATCCTGCTTCTTCAGTTTCATTCAAACCAAAGCTAACCAATGTATTCGTTCTTCCTCCAGTCTGAGATGTATTGTCAATGTCTATCACCTTGGTAAGGAAAAGTTGGTCTTCATTGTCATAGCATTCAAATAGCGACTGATAAGCTCCTTGCTCAGGAATAATAAAATAAGCATCTATCACAGGGCGATTTTTTAATTGTCCTATATAATTTAGGGAAACACCCGAAACAAAGTCGGTGGTATAGGGTATCTCGGTATAATGAGTTTTTAACTCATCGTTGAGCCCTTCACTCAATCCGTCTATTGCCTGCACTGCTGTTCTCCCAGCTACATTTAAGATGTCAGTAGCGTGTTCGTTCAATTGTCTGTCTAAGCTTTTTCCAACACCTAGTGCAATTTTTCCTGCTATATCTGTTGTCTTTTCAGCCAGTTTTTCTCCTTTTTCTTCAATGGCTTCTGCTACTCCTTCAATGACGCTTAAACCTATTTTTGTTGCTTTTTTTGAAGAACTTCTTACGCAACTTTCACACGAGGTGAAACCGAAAGCTAGAACTGCTAATGCTGTATACATTAAATGTTTTTTCATGGTAGAGAATATTAAGATTTGTTTTTATTATTATCTTCTTTTGTACAAGATTATGAATAAAAATTGATTTCTACAAAAAATAGGTTCTGTTATTCTATCTTGTCTAGTATGTACTTATGTAATCCGGTAATGGATTTTCTTTACCTATTCTTTAATTGTATTGTTGTTTTTGTTATTTAAGCGCGAGGACAAGGCAAGCCAATGGTTATTTTGAAAATACACGTAGTAAGAGCAATTCTGTCTGCTCCTTTTAAGTGAGTATTTTAGTTTTTGGTATGGATTTTTTTCTGGAAATCTACGATATGTAACTATATCTGTCAATTAGCATCCGCTATATTCTTCAAAAGCCAACATTTCGACTTGAGTAACTTTGATGAACGCAGTAGGCAGACACCTATCCTTTGTTTATTGACATCGGATGATTCCTGCTTTTTATATTCCTATGTGTACTTAAAATGTAACTACTTTATCTGCCCATACCACCATTTCTACACAGTCAATCATTGTTGAAATAGAACAAGTTTCAGCAGCTTCTTTTTTACGAGTCTCTAAGCAGGTGCCACAAGCCAGTATTTCTCCATTGGCTTCTACATATTTTTTAAGCTGTTCATCTACATTAAATTTAACGTCGGTTAATCCTTCACACTCAACCGCTTCTCCCATTAAGAAAACTTTCACTTCGTGTCCTTGCTTTATGGCTGTGGTAGCAAAACGAAATGCATTCCAAGCCTTTTCCAACTCTTTGGTTTCAATAATAATTCCTAGTTTCATATGTTGTTGTTTTTTGGGTTCCTCCTATTGGTTTGATGCTAATGTATTTATAACAATAGTCTAGTCATTTAGTTGTACAGTCGGTAAAAAGGAGTGCAAATTATTACATATTACTGAATATTAGCTTTTATTCTTTGTGTACTTACTTCTATTCTCTTTATCTTGCCTAAGATGTTTTTTTGACCATCGGAACTCTCTTATAAACATTATTTGGTTATGAAAAGAGCTTTGCTTTTAATTGGTTTTCTATTCGGGATTCACTTTGCTTTTGCTCAGCATGGAGATGATTTTCACCTACGATTGTCTAGTGCTGCACTATCTATAATTAATCCAAAGGTGAAATATGATTCTTCTTATACACGGATAGCCTATCCTAACGGTGATGTGGCTGAGGATAAAGGTGTTTGTACCGATGTTTTGATTCGAGCCTATCGAATACTAGATATTGATTTGCAGAAAGAAGTTCATGAGGATATAAAAGCCAATTTTAACTTATATCCCAGTCGTAAGTTATGGGGCTTAACTGCTCCAGATACAAATATAGATCATCGGAGAGTTCCCAATTTACAAACCTTTTTTACTCGTAAAGGGGAAGTCTTACCCATTAGTACAAAAAAAGGCGATTATTCCCCGGGAGATATTGTGACTTGGGATCTAGGCAGGGGTGTGGTACATATTGGAATTGTTGTTCATCAAAAATCTTTTCTTGGAACACCACTTGTTGTACATAATTACGGTAGAGGGCAGGTATGTGAGGATATTCTCTTTGAGTTTAAGATTACAGGACACTATAGATATAAAAAGTGATTTTTTTGTGTGAATTTATTACTTGTGAGAGGTGGACATATAAATCTCTTGTTGTTCGGTCCTAGACCGATAGCCCTCCGGTCCTAGACCGAGCACCCTTCAGTCCTAGACCGATAGCCCTCCGGTCCTAGACCGACCAGTTTTATGGAATAACTGCTTTGTATGCGTTTAAAGCGTTTGTTCTAAAAATTCGAGCCTGCTGTTTATTTGTTGATTTTTTTCTTTACTTAGAAGCACTATTTTATTTCTTTCGGTAGATAACTAAGCAATTGGGTGTCTGTGAGGTATAATCTTTCTTTTGTGGTACATAAATGGCTGAAAAAGGAGTAAGTTCATCTTTATTTAATAGATTTGTTAAGAAAGTGTTTTGTCAATCCTTTTAACGGTATAGTCGATGGAATTATTTGCTTGGCTTTTATCTACTTTTTATTTGCTCGTTTTAGTCACAACTTTAGTTGTTGTGATTACTGATAGATCCAATTATAACCCCAGTAAAGCCATTGTCTGGCTAGTTTTGATTTTGTTTATTCCGGTGTTGGGTGTATTGCTCTATTTTGTTTTTGGATTTGATAGGAGAAGAGTACGAGCTACAGAAAAAGATACGCATAAATTTTTTGAAGAATTTATATCTAAAATACCCAAAGAGATAGACTCTTTTATTCGGAGCAGCAATCATTATTTCGATAAAATTGATGCTTCTTATCATACATTAGTTCGTTTGCTCGAAGGGAATAACTATTCAAAAGTGTTGTATGGTAGTGAGGTAAATGTGATTACCGATGGGAGTCAGAAATTGGAAATGCTGATTGAAGATCTTAAACAAGCCAAAGAACATATTCATTTTGAATATTTTCTTTTTAGAAGAGATGAGATTAGTCGCAGAATCCGAGATGTTTTAATGCAGAAAGCAGAAGAAGGAGTTAAAGTACTGTTTATCTATGATAACATTGCAAACATAGATATTTTTCCCGGTTATTATAATAAGATGCGTAAGAGTGGGGTAGAGGTTAAGCCTTTTACTAAACTTTCACTTTCCAGTATCAGGCGTAGTCTGAATAATCGTAATCATCGAAAAATTGTAGTTATAGATGGGGAGATTGGTTATGTAGGAGGGATGAATATAACCAGTCAGACTCAGCGTTGGAGAGATGTTCATTTACGAATTAGAGGTCAAGGCGTTCACGGTCTACAACTTAACTTTTTACAAAGTTGGTACAACTCAGGTGGTCATTTAAGGGACGATGTGGCCGTGTATTTTCCCCAAGCTAAGATTTACACCAAAAACCTGATGCAGATTGTACCCGAAGCACCCGATTCCCGTTTCCCTTATTATGCTTTATCGGTAGTTAAGGCTATAGAAAATGCCAAACGTTATATTTATATACAGACGCCCTATTTTATGCCAACCGATTCGGTGATGAGAGCGCTGAAAAGTGCTGCATTGAGCGGAGTTGAGGTGCGTGTGATGGTTTCAAGGAAGTCCGATTTTGTCTTTATGGATTGGGCCATACAGGCTAATTATGAAAAAACACTAGAAGCCGGGATACACATTCACGAGATACAGAATTACTTTAGTCACGCCAAAAGTATGGTGATTGATGACTATCTCTCAATTATTGGTTCCAGTAACTTGGATTATCGCAGTCTAGAGTTGAATTTTGAAATCAACTCCTTTATGTATGATGAAGAAATGGGTGTTCTAAATAAAAACATCTTCCTCGCCGATATGAATGATTGCATTGAATTGACGCTTGATGAGTGGAGAAATCGTCCCTGGTGGAAAAAAATACTTCAAACCTTCATGCGATTCTTTTCTCCTCTGCTGTAGATCGAGAATGTATGCCCTGAAAATATTTTATGTTTCAAAAAAACGAGTTCTTGCTAGCAAGCAGGCTCCTATCATACCTGCACTATCTTGTAGTTTGGACAGTACAATCTTAGAGTCTTTATTAACTAAGTTTAATGAGTATTTTCGAATCGCTGTTTTAATGGGTTGCATAATATAATCGCCCGAAGTAGAAACTGTACCTCCAATGATTACCATTTCCGGATTAAAAATGTTTATTAGGCTTGCAATGTGTTTTCCTAATTGTAGTCCGGCTTCTTCTACCAAATCAATACAAAGTATATCTTCTTGGCTTATGGCATTCATTATGTCTTGTAAAGTAATCTTTTTCTTCTCTTGGATTTTTTTAGAAAGTATTGATGAAGTGCCGGCTTGTACTTCTTCAAAAAGATGTCTATACATAGCCGAGCCTGAAGCTTCGGTTTCCAGACATCCTTTCTTTCCGCAATGGCATAGCACTTCGTTATCAAAGGCTTGTATATGACCAAACTCTCCTGAAAAACCAGACTTTCCACTATATATCTCTCCATTGATGATGATCCCAATAGCAAGTCCCCAGCTGATGTTTACAAAAAGAATGTTTTTTTCGTGATTAACACATCCTGATAGATATTCTCCATAAGTCATAGCTCGGGTATCATTGTCTACACTCACTTGATATCCTATTTTTTGACTCAATACTTCTGATAATGGATTTTCATCGAAATAAAATATACTGTAGCTATATCCCGATTCAGGATTTACACGCCCCGAGATATTTACGTTTATATTTAATATTTTACCATGATCAATGGTCTGTTTATCAATAAAGTCTTTTACGATGTTGCACAATTGATCTAGATTTTCCGGCGTGTTTTCCATATTGTATGGCGTGTTTTCCGAATCAATCAGATCCCCTTTAAAATTAATTATACCTATACTTACTTCAAACTGTTTTATATCCACTCCGATGAAATATCCTGATTTGGGATTTAGTCCATAAAGGTTTGGGTGACGTCCTCCTGCTGTTTCAAGTTTTCCGTTGTCTTCAATATAACCATCTTCGCACATTTCTCCAATAAGTTTGGTCACTGTTGGTATGCTCAAGTCTAAAACTTTGGATAAGGCAGTAATTGTTGAAGAACCATGTTGGATGTAATAGTTTATTATTTTCTTTTTAATTAGTGCAGATTTCGTTCCTTTTTCTATTTCTCGAATCAATTTAGTATTCATATACTTAACTTACAATAATTAGATTAACTACAGCTCATTTGTCTACTTTTACAAATATAATAAAAAAAATACTTTATTTGGAATTGTTTTTAAATATATTTATTATTAGTGGTGTGGGACTGTTATTCTTTTGCTTAATCTACTCATTTGTTTAACTTTTGTTTTTACTCGATTTTTTACTTTGTCTACTTTCTAAATATATTCTGCTAGAATATACTAATGATGGGTTTCAATATGACTCGTGATAGTAATTAATTTTATTATATATCGTTTGTTTTTGAAAAATATTCATATATTTGCCTGTATAGTGTTATGCTTAATAAAATGGAGTGCAAAAAGGAACGCAATAATTAAATCCCATTTAAGTGTAGGCTAAACTTCTAAATGTTATTGAGTCTTTGTTGGGCAAAAGAATGAAAAAACACATCCTATTCATTATATCAATGCTTGTTATGCCATTGGCGGTTTGTGCTAAAATCAAATTGCCGGCATATTATGGAGATTGTATGGTGTTGCAGCAGTTAGCTACAATAACCATATCTGGGCAGGCTAGTAGCAATAAAAAAGTAACTCTTGTTACTTCTTGGAATAATGAAAAATATACCACCCGAAGTACTAGTAATGGTAGTTTTGAGATTACAATAATTACTCCATCGGCCGGAGGTCCGTATGCTATGGACTTTTTTGACGGAGAGCACTTAACAATTAGTGATGTATTAATAGGTGAGCTCTGGTTTTGTTCTGGTCAGTCTAATATGGAGATGCCTGTAAAAGGGTTTAAGGGGCAACCTGTTTGGGGATCACACGCTTCTATTGTTAAGGCAAAAGAAAGTCGTCCTATTCGCTTGTTTACGGTAGGAAAAAAATGGAGTAAAGAACCTCAAAACAATCTTGAGGGTGAGTGGTTGTTGCATTCTTCGAAAAATGTAGCAGACTTTAGTGCGGTGGCCTATTTTTTTGGTCGTTTTTTAGAAGAAGAGCTTGCTGTGCCTGTAGGGTTGATAAATTGCTCATGGAGTGCCTCAAAAATTGAGTCTTGGATGGATTTTAGGACACTCTCTGAAATCAAGGATGTTGATTTGTCTGTGTTGGAAGCTGATAGTTTCAGCTATCCTAATGGAACACCAACATTGCTTTACAATTCTATGATTCATCCATTCAAAGGATTGGTGGTAAAAGGAGTACTGTGGTATCAAGGAGAGTCAAATGTCTCAGATCCACTATTGTATGGTAAGCTTTTTCCTGCGTTTGTAAAACAATGTAGGACGTTTTTTGAAGATGACAATCTACCTTTTTATTATGCTCAAATAGCGCCCTGGGAATCAGCAGACAAAGATGGCTTTGATTGGGCTGATTTTCGGCAAGTACAGTTGGAGATGATTCAAGAAGTTCCTAATGTAGGTATGGTGATAACGGCAGATTTAGGTTCTGAAAAGTTTATACACCCTCCTCATAAAATAGAGGTTGGTGAGAGAATGGCCTATTGGGCTTTAGCAAACACTTATCATAAAGAAGGTTTTATCTATAGTGGTCCTATTTATAAAGAACTGAAAAATAAGGGGGATACTCTAGAGTTGAACTTTGAGTATGGTAGTGAGGGGCTTTCTCCTGAGCTGGAGACTCTGAAGGGTTTTGAACTGGTTGATGAAAAAGGAGGTATCTATCCTGCCAAGGCCGAGATTGTTAGAGCGACTAGTAAGGTGAATGTCTGGAGTGATGAGGTGAAAGATCCAATTGAAGTACGTTATTGCTATCGTAATTACAGTGTAGGTACACTTATGAATAACTCAGGGTTGCCGGCTGCACCATTCCGTGCAAAAGTAGAATAATATAATAGTGATTGTAAAGGCTTTTGAATAAAGGGGAGATTGCTACTTAGTTATGTTATTTTGGGTTGAGGTGTCATGATGCTGTGTTTTATATTGAATTTAAATAGTTGTGTGGGATTTTAATTTAGTATATTAAACAAACTTGTTTTTTATTATGTTTGTATAGATGAGAATTTAATTTAATAATTTTTAAAGATGAAAACATTACTCTTTTTAAACAACATTGGTACTGCGGAGATAATCATTTTAGCAGTGCTTGTATTATTGCTTTTTGGTGGAAAAAAAATTCCGGAATTAATGAAAGGACTAGGTAAAGGCATTAGGAGCTTTAAAGACGGAATGAAAGATATTGAAGATGAGATTGATGATAAGGATAGCAAATCGGAAAAATAGTACGGTCTGATGGGCAAAAAAATGGATGGCATGTCTTTTTGGGATCACTTGGAAGAATTGCGTTGGTCTATATTTCGTTCTGTAATTGCTGTTGTCCTTTTGATGGTTCTTGGGCTGATTTTTATGCCCTATGTATATGATTCGGTTATATTAGGGCCTGCAAGAGCTGATTTTTTCTTGTATAGTTATTTGTGTAAATTAGGATCAAGCGTGTCTTTCTTTTCCGATTTTTGTAATGAGGACTTCAGTATTAAAATAATCAATATAAATTTAGCTTCACAATTTCTTCGTCACATGACCACCTCATTGTGGTTGGCTGTTTTATTTTCTTTTCCATATATCGTCTATGAAATATGGCGATTTATAAAGCCCGCACTATATCAAAAAGAAAAAAAGAATGTAAGATGGGTATTAGCTTTCGGTACGCTTATGTTCTTTATTGGTTGTGCTGTGGGTTATTGTTTGGTTTTTCCTATGACTTTTCGTTTTTTAGCTACCTATGAGCTGAGTACTGCTATTGAAAATCAAATATCACTTGATTCGTATATGGATAACTTTATGATGCTTATCTTTATAATGGGGTTGGTTTTTGAATTGCCATTATTGGCCTGGTTTCTGTCAAGATTAGGATATCTGGACCGGTCTTTTTTCTCAAAGTATAGGCGACATACCATTGTTGTTCTGATGTTTCTTGCTGCTGTCATTACACCTTCAGGTGATCCTTTTACCTTATCTATAGTTTTTATACCCTTGTATTTGTTGTTTGAGCTCAGTCGATTTTTAGTAAAAAAGGAGCCTGCTACTTGTTAGTTGTATTCGTCTCTTTTTGACTGACTTTACTCTGTTTGTTTTATGCGGGATAATCCATCGTGTTTATCCCGTTTTTTTTATTTTGTCTGGTTTATATAATAAATCTATTAATATAGTCTGTTTGTTGTTAGTTTGTTGTTTGAATTGTGTAAATGCCTGTTTGCTTTCTTTAGTTGCTGTTTTTAGTGTGTTTGTAAACAATTTTTTAGATTCTGTGTTAATAAATATAATAGTTAAAAATGAATAGATAATAAATTATTTTAGTAAGAATGCTTTGATATGTGAAAAATATTAATAATATTTGTGTAGTTACTTAAATTTATTGCAGATAATTCGGTTGAAGTTTTATAAAAGTGAGCAAATGAGAACAATTCCTAGCACTATAATAATTCTACTCCTCTTTTCAACTCTTTCAGTTTGGAGTTGTAAGGAGGAGAGTCTATATACTGATGTTTTAGTTGTTGGAGGTGGAGCAAGTGGTGTTGCAGCAAGTGTTCAGGCCTCCCGGTTGGGGAGTAGAGTTATTCTGGTTGAGGAGACTTCGTGGCTAGGAGGTATGCTTACATCGGCCGGGGTGAGTGCAATAGATGGTAATTACAAACTTCAGAGTGGTTTCTTTGGAGAATTTATAGACTCTCTCAGGGTTCATTATGGAAGTTTAGAGTCTTTAAAAACAGGTTGGGTGAGTAGTATATTATTTGAGCCTTCGGTGGGCAATCAGATTCTGAAGAAAATAATAGCTAATGAGGAGAATGTCGAAACCTATTTTCATTCGAATTTAATTTCTCTGAAAAAACAAGATAGTGGTTGGCACGCAGTGATTAATAAGGAAGGTGAACTTTATAATATTTATGCTAAAGTAATTATAGATGCCACAGAGTTGGGCGATGTTTCTAAGTTGGCTAGTGTAAAATATAAAGTTGGGATGGATAGCAAGTACGATACCGGTGAAGATATAGCACCTAATAATTCGAACAATATAATACAAGACCTTACCTATGTAGCCATATTAAAAGACTATGGAAAGGATGTATCATTACAGGAGCCAAAAGGATATGATCCTTCACATTTTGCTTGTGCAGTAATTAATGATTTGTGTGTTTCTCCCAAAGAGCCCAACAGAATGTGGGATAAAGAGATGATGATTACTTACGGAAAACTTCCCAATAATAAATATATGATTAATTGGCCTATAGAGGGAAATGATTATTATCTCAATCTGATTGATTTAACACCGGAGGAGAGAAACGAAGAATTAAAAAAAGCAAAGCAAAAAACGCTTAATTTTATTTACTTCATTCAAAACGAATTGGGCTTTTCACATCTGGGGTTAGCTGATGATGAATATCCCACTTTTGATTTACTTCCTTTTATTCCTTATCACAGAGAGTCAAGACGTATTGATGGAGAAGTCTGCTTTACATTGAATCATATTATTAATCCCTATAGTCAAAAAGATAAATTGTTCAGAACTACAGTGGCAGTAGGAGATTATCCCATTGATCATCATCACACACAGTATGAGGGATATGAGGAATTACCCGATCTTCATTTTTATTCTGTTCCATCGTATGGACTTCCTTTAGGCACAATGATTCCTAAAGAGATTAATGATTTTATTGTAGGAGAAAAGTCTTTGTCTGTAACTAATTTAGTTAATGGTACAACACGTCTACAACCTGTTGTGTTGCAAGTAGGACAGGTTTGTGGTATTCTGGCTTCTCTTTCAACAACAAAAGAAAGACAAGTTAGAGAGGTATCAGTTAGAGAGGTGCAATCCATAATGCTCGAAAATGGTGGTTATTTACTACCCTATCTGGATGTTGGAAAAGAGGACAAACACTTCTTGGCTTACCAGCGTATTGGAGCAACCGGTATATTGAAAGGTCAAGGAAAAAGTGTTGACTGGTCTAATGAAACCTGGTTGAGAGTCAATGATCTTTTGACAAGTGATGAGCTGGAAGGTTTGATTGATTTCTATGATTTGAACTGGGATATAGAGGCAACTAAAATTACATACTCAAACGTAGCTGAATGGATTGAACAAATAGCTCAGAAAGAAGGATTGGCTGTTGATCCATACGCTTATATAAAGGAGAAAGAGAGGAATAAGGATATAACACGTGGAGAGTATGCTGTTATGATTGATGCATTACTAAATCCATTCCAAAACAAAGAAGTGGATTTAAGAGGGAATCTTATTAAATAAAACAGAATGAAAAACAGAAGAGAATTCTTAAAAAGGACAACTGCCATGGGAGTTTCTGCTGTTATTGGCTCACAGTTTTCAAAAGCCAATAATATGCTAGATGACACCAAAGAAATAAACCTAGAGGTGTCCGGGAAAAGCAGACTGATTGTACCTAGAGGTCAGGGTTTAAAAATATCCGGCACTTTTGTGGATGAGATTTCTCATGATATTCCTCATCAAAACTGGGGAGAAAGAGAATGGGAGCGTGATTTTCGGTATATGAAAGCTATCGGCATTGATACGGTAATTATGATTCGATCGGGTTACAGAAAGTTCATTACTTATCCTTCTAAGTATTTGCTAGGAAAAGGATGTTATATGCCGTCAGTGGATTTGGTGGATATGTACCTTAGGTTATGTGATAAGTATAAAATGAAATTTTATTTCGGATTGTACGATTCCGGTAAATATTGGGATACCCAAGATATGTCGGCAGAAGTAGAAGATAATAAGTATGTAATAGATGAGGTCTGGAAACAGTATGGTCATTACAAAAGCTTTGGTGGCTGGTACATCAGTGGAGAAATAAGTCGTGCTACTAAAGGTGTGATTGATGCCTTTTACACTATGGGCAAGCAGTGCAAAGAGGTTTCCAATAACCTGCCTACTTTCATTTCGCCTTGGATTGATGGTAAAAAAGTAGTCCAAGCAGCGAGTGCTGCCTTGACTAGAGAAGAAGCTATTTCAATTCAGCAGCATGAAAAAGAATGGGACGAAATATTTGATGGAATAAAAGAGGTTGTTGATGCTTGTGCGTTTCAAGATGGTCATATAGACTATGATGAACTAGACGATTTTTTTGAGGTAAATAAAAGGTTAGCTGATAAATACGGAATCAAATGTTGGACCAATGCTGAAACATTTGATCGGGATATGCCTATCAAGTTTCTCCCTATCAAATTTGATAAATTAAGACTGAAGCTAGAAGCCGCAAAGCGTGCCGGATACGATAAAGCCATCACTTTTGAGTTTTCGCACTTTATGAGCCCTCAGTCTGCTTACTTGCAAGCAGGCCATTTATATAATAGATACAAGGAGTATTTTAACATTTAAAACGGTAGTATGAGCCTTTCTAATATTAATATGAAGTATATGTATTTTCTGGCCTTTGTTGCGGCATTGGGTGGATTTCTTTTTGGGTATGATACTGCTGTCATTTCCGGAACAGTTTCTAGTGTTACTGAACAGTTTGGTTTAAATACAATGGAAAGTGGCTGGTATGTGGGGTCTGCTTTAATTGGTTCAATAGTGGGGGTGCTCTTGGGAGGATTTTTAAGTGATAATTTAGGACGAAAGAGAACATTATTTATTGCAGCAATTTTATTTTGTGCATCGGCTGTCTTTTGCGCAATTTCTACCACATTTACATTTTTAGTGGTGGCAAGAATGATTGGTGGAATGGCAATAGGGGTGGTTTCTATTGCATCGCCCCTTTACATATCGGAGATTTCAGTGCCACAACACCGAGGACGATTAGTTGTTTTTTACCAATTAGCTATAACGATAGGCTTTTTAGGGGCCTATCTTGTGAATTTTGGATTGCTTAATCTATCAGAAGGTAGTGCTGCCAACCTAACTAATCCATTATTGAGTTTGATTTTTCATCAAGAGGTGTGGCGTGCTATGCTAGGAATAACCATCATTCCGGCTATTCTGTTTTTCTTAATTATTTTCCTTATTCCTGAAAGTCCTCGTTGGCTTGTTTTGAAGCAAGAAGAAAAAAAGGCTTCTGCAATTTTAGAACGTATTTTTGGTACAAAAGAAGCAGCCCAAGTTGAGGTTGACGCCACTCAGAAAGTATTACAAGGAGAAAAAGCAAATTGGCGTCTTATTCTTCAACCCGGAATTAGAAAAGCTGTACTTATTGGAGCATCCATAGCTATATTAGGACAGTTTATGGGAGTAAATGCAGTACTCTATTACGGACCAACTATTTTTGAAAGTGCAGGACTTTCCAGTGGGGATTCTCTCTACTATCAAGTGTTTGTAGGGCTTGTTAATATGCTTACAACTATAATTGCTATAATGATAATAGATAAGATTGGTAGAAAAAAACTGGTGTATTTTGGTGTATCCGGAATGATTTTATCTTTATTACTTATCTCTTTCTTTTTCACATTTGCAGAATCTATGGGATTATCCAGCCTGTTACTACTGGTGTTTTTCTTACTCTATATCTTTTGTTGTGCAATTTCCATTTCGGCTGTTATCTTTGTGTTTCTTTCTGAAATGTACCCAACCAAAGTGCGTGGTATTGCCATGTCAATAGCCGGGCTTTCTTTGTGGGTAGGTACATACCTCATAGGCCAACTAACTCCTTGGCTATTACAAAATCTTGCTCCATCCGGTACCTTCTTGCTCTTTACCGCTATGTGTATTCCATATATACTTATAGTGTGGAAACTTATGCCTGAAACTACCGGTAAATCTCTCGAAGAAATAGAACAATTTTGGCAAACTAAAACTTAATAAGATGGATTTTAAAAAATTAGCAGGTCAATATAAAGTTGAATTGTTGGAAAATGTAATTCCATTCTGGTTAAACCATTCTATAGACCAGAAATATGGAGGTTACTTCTCTTGCTTAGAGCGAGACGGATCGGTTTTCGATACAGATAAGTTTATTTGGTTACAGGCAAGACAAGTTTGGCTGTTCTCAATGTTGTATAATAACGTTGAAAAACGTAAAGAATGGCTTGACTGTGCAATACACGGTGCAGAGTTTTTGAAAAAATATGGACACGATGGTGATCTTAACTGGTATTTTTCATTAAATCAAGAAGGTAAGCCTTTGGTGGAACCCTATAATATTTTCTCTTACACCTTTGCTACTATAGCTTTTGGTCAACTGAATAAGGCTACGGGAAACAAAGAATACGGAGATATAGCATTAAAAACATTTGAGAATGTCAGAAGAAAACAAGATAATCCTAAAGGTCAATGGAACAAACTACATCCTGGAACAAGAGACTTGAAAAATTTTGCGTTACCAATGATTCTGTCCAACGTAACAAAGGAGATTGAGCACTTATTAGATCCTAAACTACTATTAGAATTCTCAGAAGAGTCTATTGATACCATTATGAATGACTTTTATCGTCCTGAGTTAGGAGGAATTATTGTAGAAAATATTATGCAGGACAATAGTCTGTCCGATAGTTTTGAAGGAAGACTTATAAATCCGGGTCATGCCATTGAAGCTATGTGGTTTATAATGGACTTGGCAAAAGACTTGGAACGTCCTCAACTGGCTGAAAAGGCTGTTGAAATAACCTTTAATATGCTGGAGTATGGATGGGATAAAAAATATGGAGGAATATTTTATTTTATGGATCGTTTGGGTAAACCTACTCAACAATTAGAATGGGATCAGAAATTATGGTGGGTACATTTAGAGACACTCATATCTCTATTAAAAGGGTATCAGTTAACCAAGAATGAAAAGTGTTTATTATGGTTTGAAAAGGTACATGAGTACTCTTGGTCAAAGTTTAGAGATGTAGAGCATCCCGAATGGTTTGGCTATTTAAACAGAAGAGGAGAAGTTTTACTAACACTAAAAGGGGGTAAGTGGAAGGGGTGCTTCCATGTTCCGAGGGCACTATATCAATGTTGGAAAACACTGGAAAGCATTGGATGATACTATTGAGAAAATATGTAACACACACATTATGTAATTAATTAACTAATAACTATGATTAAACTAAGTAAAAGAAGGCTATTGTCTCTTATTGTTATGCTTACCTTCATTTCAATAGGTGCAAAACTTCATGCGCAAATAGCTATTGAAGGTTTTGTGAAAGACAAGAATAATGAGCCTCTAATTGGAGTATCTGTAATAGAAGAAGGTACCAAGAACATGACAATAACAGACCTGAATGGTAACTATAGTATTAAAGTAGCTAATGAACAAAGCTCATTACAATATACGTACATAGGGTTTGAAATGAAAAAAGAAAAAGTAGGTGCCAGAAGAGTGATAAATGTTATTCTACAAGAAAACATACATTTACTTGACGAAGTGATGGTTGTCGGATATGGTGTACAAAAGAAACATTCCGTTACAGCTGCTATTTCACAGGTTAATGCGGATGAAGCACTGTCAAAAGCTCCTGTAGCAAATATCTCCAACAGAATAGCAGGAGTAGTGCCTGGAGTTATCTCTTTAGAGACTTCGGGGCAACCCGGTTCTACTTCGGCAGCTACTATGACTATTAGAGGAAAGGCTGCTAAGTATATAGTGGATGGGGTTCAGCGATCTTTTGATCAACTCGACCCAAATGAAATAGAAACGATTACAGTTCTCAAAGATGCTTCTGCTGCAGCCATTTATGGTCTGAATGCATCTAGTGTTGTTATCATTACAACAAAACGAGGATTAGATAAACCTTCTGAGATATCATTTTCAATAGACTATGGAATTAGCCAAAATGCTAATATGTTGAAGTTACTCAATGGTCCGGAATATGCCTATTGGTATAATAGAGCCAGGGAGCTTGATGGAGATGATATCATTTTTTATGAAAATCAAGTTCAAAAGATGAGAGCAGGTATTGATGGATGGGGTAATACCAATTGGTACAAAAAAACGTTTGGTACCGGACATAATACTCAAATGAATTTATCGGCACGTGGAGGGACTGATAAAATTAAGTATTTCACATCAATAGGTAGTTTAAATCAAGATGGAAATATAGACGGATTTGACTATAATCGTATAAATGTCCGATCTAATATTGATGCTACAATAGCTAAGAATTTAACTTTCTCGCTCGATTTATCGGGTAGAGTAGAGAAAACAGAAACTCCCGGATTTAGTGCTGATGCAACGGTGGCAAATACGGTTCCTTTTCAGGCTATACGTGCATTACCTTATTTACCTACTGAGTACGATGGGTTAACAACCAGTGCAGCTAGCTCACATTTTAATCCATTAGCTGCAAGTACTTTGTCTGGCTATAACAAGACTAGAGTTTACGCATTGGGAGCTACTATGAGTATGGAGTATAAGGCTCCATTCCTTGAAGGTTTGAGCGTTAAAGGGGTTGTAGCATATGGATACAATCATAACATGAGTAAAGCATTGGCAACACCCTATCTACAGAGTATAGCCCGACTACCGGATAGAATTACAGAAGACCTTGAATATACCAAAGGGTATGACTTGAGAGGAGGAGGTGATTATTTGGGTGAAGGATCGAGCCTCTATCGAGATATCACTAGTTATTTGCAACTGAATTACAATAATCAGTTTGGCGATCACACAGTTGGAGCTACTGCTGTTGGGGAAATTTTTCGTAGCAATAGCAATAATATTTCAGCATCCGGAGAGGGTTTGGATTTCTATGAACTCGATGAATTAAACCAATTGAGAAAAATAGACAAGCGTATGATTGGTGGTTCAAGTTCAGTGAGTAAGCGAGTTGGTTTTGTTGGGCGAGTGAACTACGGTTATAAGAGTAAATACCTGGCTGAAGTTTCGGCTAGATACGATGGATATGATCGTTTCTCAGGTATGCATTCTAATCAATGGGGACTTTTTCCTGCTCTGTCTTTAGCTTGGAGAATAAGTGAAGAGAATTTTATAAAAGACAATACAAGTATAGTGGATGATTTGAAACTAAGGGTAGGTATTGGTAAAACCGGTAATGCTTCTTCTGTTTCGGATTATACTTACCTCACATCATTGATAGCTCATTCTGCTCCGGCAGTTATACTTGGTGGGAAGGAGAATTATGGATATTATACCGGTTCTATTCCTAATTATGACCTATCGTGGGAAAAACACATGCAATATAACATAGGACTAGATGTTGTGTTGTGGAGAGGTCTGTTGAGAGCTGAGATTGATGTTTATTATAAGTATATCTATGATATCATTGATGCTATGGGGGGAGAAGAGCCTTCTTCTGTTGGAGGGTATTTCCCGGGACTAGGGAATATAAACAAACAGGATTTTCGAGGGTTTGAAGTTTCACTTACTCATGAAAACAAGGTGGGCGATTTGAAGTATTCAGTAAATCTTACCGGAAGTTATACTAAAGGGAGGTGGCTAAGATATTCTGGCGATTCACCCAATACCCCGGATTGGAAAAAAGTAACCGGTCAGCGTATTGGTGCAATGCAAGGATTTATTGCTGATGGACTTTTCCAAAGTCAAGAAGAAATAGATAACTCTCCTGTATTACGAGCTGCCGAAGGCAACTTGCGCTTAGGCGATATAAGATATATTGACCGTAATGGTGATGGAATCATATCCTATGAACAGGATTATGGTTTTGTGGGTAAATCGTCAACTCCCGAATTTGTAGGGGGATTAAATGTTAGAGCAGAATGGAAAGGATTGGATTTCTTTATGAGGTGGCAAACAGGTTTAGGTAGAGATGTAGCACTTTCCGGACAATATGGTTCAGGGGTTATTGACAACACATCATTTACCAGACCTTTCTATAATGGGGGGAACTCTCCTAAATATTTGCTTGAACGTTCTTGGACACCGGAAAATACAGAAGGTGAATTCCCTAGATTGGGACTTGAGATACCAGCAGGCAATAATAATCTATGGGGCTCGACTTTTTGGATAAGAAATGGGAACTATTTGAGAATGAAAGAACTAGAGGTAGGATATACAATTCCTAAATCGATAATGTCTAAAGTGGGGATATCCAATTTAAGATTTTATGTTAGTGGGCAAAACTTACTTACGTTTAGTAAACTAGATAAATACAACATTGATCCGGAAGCCCCAAGTGTGAATAATGGGTACTATCCACAACAAAGAATACTCTCATTTGGAGCAAAGCTAACATTTTAAGATAAAAGAATATGAAACAAAAAATAATAATAATAGTATTAGCTGTTATAGGCATTTGGGGATTAAGTAGTTGTGACGACTATTTATATTCAGAACCTAAAGACAGAGTGGATGAAAAGGTTGTTTGGGAAAGTGAGAATAATGTGAAGCTATACATAAACTACTTTTACCTTTATCTAAATACTTATGGAGGATTTGGCTCAGTACAGTTTAAAGGAGATCTGACAGATGGATTGACCGATACTTTCAAATATGGATCTTATGGAGAGGGTGCAATAGGTGCTAATGTGAATAAGTTAATTTACAATCCGAATATGATTACTCCCGGTACTAATATATTGGATGTATGGGGAGATGCCTATCAAGCTATTCGAAGGGTGAATGAATTTATGCATCTACAAGATAAGTATTCTACTTTTTCGGATGACTTGAATAACAGAATAAGAGCTGAGATTCTTTTCTTCAGAGCATTTGTCTATTTTCAATTAGCTAAAAGACATAATGGAGTTATTCTGCGTCCGGATATTGATGATATTATCAACAATAAACAAAAAGATAAAGCCACAGCTAGTGAGACCTGGGACTTTATAGAAAAAGACTTGGATTTTGCAATAGAATATTTACCAGAAGAGTGGCCGGCAGATGATAAAGGAAGAATTACCAAAGGAGCTGCTTATGCTTTGAAATCCAGAGCAATGCTTTATGCTGAAAGATGGCAGAAAGTGATTGATGCGGCTGACGAGGTACTAAAGCTTAATTATGATTTAGAGACAAACTATGAGGATGCTTGGAAAGGAAACAATAAAGAGTCAATATTAGAGTATAATTATGCTCAGACAAAAGATGGACCTTATCATGGTTTTGACTTCACTTTTGCTCCTTTTGGAGATCATTCAACGCTAGTTCACGGAGCAGGTACACCAACACAGGAAATGGTAGAGTCTTATGAGTTAGCAAATACCGGTGGTTTTCCGGATTGGACACCTTGGCATACTACAACAACCAATAGACCACCTTATGAACTATTGGAACCTAGATTTCATGCTAGTGTACTTTATAATGGAGCTAGTTGGAAAGGTAAAGTAATGGAGAATACAGTAGGGGGTACACACGGTAGGTTTATGAATTATAGAGATGAACTTGCCAGTGGAGGTAGAACCGTTACAGGCTATTATCTAAGAAAATTATTGGATGAAACCTTCACGGAGGAAGATTTTAATACAAAGCATAGCGTACAACCATGGGTAGAGATAAGATTAGCTGAAGTCTATCTTAATAGGGCTGAGGCTCATCACAAGTTGGGTAATGATGATAAAGCATTGGACGACTTAAACGAAATAAGAAGTAGAGTAGATCTCCCGGATTTGAGTGGTTTGACCGGTGATGCAGTATTTGCAGCAATAAGACAAGAAAGAAAAGTTGAGCTTTTTGCAGAAGGACATCTTTATTGGGATATGCGAAGATGGAAATTAGCCTATACTGAGTATAATGATTATAGGGCACATGGTATAAGGATAACAGACAACGAGGGAACTCTTACGTATGAATATGTAGAGTGTGATAATCAAGACCGAAAGTTCAATGAGAATCATTATAATTTCCCAATACCTACTTATGAATTGATAAATAATACAGCTATCAATCAATTTAATGAATGGAAGTAAAACGGATAAAACAATCACCTATGAAATCAATAAAAAAAATATTATATGCTAGTTTGATGGCTATATTCTTTCTAGCAGCTTGTGAAAGTCCGGATGATTTGAAACCACCGGTTTCTCGGGAAGGACTGAATAGTATTAAAGCTAAAATACTCTTTGAAGATGGAACTTACAGTAAAGAGTTTGAAGGGCGAATAGAGCCGGGCAGTGATGAAATAATTGTTAAGGTGCCTATTTTCTATGGAAGTAAAGACAATATTATTACCATGGATATGCTCAAAAACATGAGAGTAAGAGCAGATCTGGATGACAATGTTACTGTGAGGCCTAAGCTTCTCTATATGGACTTGAGTGAAGACAATGAGATATTTGTAACCGATCAACGAAAAGAGGAGAAACGTTACATTGTGAAAGCAGAAATACAAGAACCTCCTGTGGTAGAGAGAGGGCTTAAACCGGGGAGTGAGCAATTACTGTTTGCTAAGAGGCTTAAAGCAGATTTAGGTATAACAGTAGACCACTTAACGGGTGCAATAGCATTGTCGGGTGATTACTTAGTATTGAATACCCGTGGAGAAAATAGTCTTTATATTGATGCTAGAACAGGAGAGTTCAAAGGGCACGTTGAGTTAGGAGAAGCACTAGGGGGTGTTACTAATTTCTATCATGATTCGGATGACGATGGGAATATTTTACTCTGTAATTTAACTCCCAATGATGGTGAGGAGTTTAAAATATGGCGAATCAACTCGGTAGAAAGTACTCCTGAACTCTTTCTTAAATGGAATACAGGTGGAAGGGCTTTAGGTCGAAAAATATCTGTTACCGGAAGTATCGATAAGAATGCTATTATTGTGGCTCCCATCTATGGTTGGAATCAAGATTTTGCACGTTGGCAAATAATAGATGGTGTTTTGCAATCAGAAACACCTGAGATTATAGTAACCAATGTGGATTATTGGGGAACGGCGGCAGATATTGTACAAACTTCTGCAACAGATATAACCAGTGATTATTTTGTAGCATCTTATGCGTTTAATGTGTTTTGTTGGGTTGATGGAGTGAGCAATAAAATAAAAGCTCGTTTAGATCGTATGGATACCAATTTCCTGCACAACTGTGTGGATTATATTGAGTTTAATAAGGCTCCATACGCTGTTACAGCGTTGATAGATATTGCCTATTGGGGGGGGTGGAATCCGGCAGATATGGTTTGGTTATTGGATGTAGGTGATATGAATAAATTCTACGGAGCATTGGATTGTGCTTTGGTACCATCGGGTAATCCAAGTCCAACAATCGTTTGGAAAACACTCAATGATACTTGGGGGGCACAGGCTGCAAGTGGCCCAAGGAATGATAACTTTACGGCAGACGTATTATTGGCTCAGTCTGACGATGGATATTATATGTATCTCTATTTCTTATTCACCAACGGATTTGTTGTAGGATATCAGTTCGACTGTATAGATATGTAAAACAATTCATCCTTAATAATAGAAGCAAAGTATTTTCAACCTTGTACTCTACATTTATTATAGTGTAGAGTACAGTTAAAACAAGAATAAAATAACAATGGAACAAAATAGAAGAAAGTTCTTAAAAAATATGGCTTTAGCCGCAGGAGGAGTTACATTAAGCAGTGCAGCTCTTAGTTCATGCTCGAGTAACCAGGTACAAACAGTAGGAATAAATGTTAATAGCATTAAAACAACTACTTCTGATGATAAATATCGAATTATTCCCAAAAAATCAGGTCTTCCTATTTCCGGTACATTCCTAGATGAGATAACTTGGGATATCCCTTCACAAAATTGGGGGTATGACAAATGGGACGAGGATTTTGCTGCGATGAAGAAGATGGGTATTGATTCTGTGTTTATGATTCGTGGAGCTTTTGGAAGATATATGACTTTTCGATCGGAAATGCTGATGAAATACGAGGGGAACTATATGTATGAACCTGCGGTTGACTTTTTAGGTATGTTTCTTGATTTAGCCGATAAATACGATATGAAGTTCTACTGTGGAATCTTTGATACCGGTAGATATTGGTTATCCGGAGACTATAAGAAAGAAGTAGATATCAATAAATTGTTTTTGGATGAAATCCAAGAAAAATATGGGCATCACAAATCTTTTTATGGCTGGTATCTTTCTCAAGAGGTGAGTCGTAGAACCGGCGGAATTATTGAGTCGTTTGCCGAAATAGGAAAACATGCAAAAGAAATATCGGGAAATAAACCTTGTGTGATTTCTCCTTATATCCATGGATTAAAGACAGATCAAGTTATGACTGGTGACCAGGCAACAACAGTGGAGCAACATATCAGAGATTGGAGAGAAATTTTATCCGGGATAAAAGACTCCATAGATGCTATGGCTTTTCAGGATGGACAAGTGGATTATCATGAGCTAAAGGATTATCTAATAGCCAATAGAGAATTGGCTGAGGAGTTTGGAATTGAATGTTGGACTAATGTTGAAAGTTTTGATAGGGATATGCCTATACGCTTTTTACCTATACGTTGGGATAAATTGGTGAATAAATTAATTCATTCAGAGGAAGCGAAGATGAAAAAAGCAATAACGTTTGAGTTCTCGCATTTTATGAGCCCAAACTCAGCTTATATACAAGCAGCTCATCTTTATAAACTCTATTGTGAGCATTTTGGAATTAAACTATAAAAGAAAATAATTATAAAATGAAGTTTTATAAAAGATATTTGATGTTCTTGCTATGCAGTTTGGTTTTTACCTTCGGTATAGCCGAGAACAAGTATCCAATAATTCCTTATCCAACTTCGTTAGAACCAGCTGAGGGTTTTTTTAGATTCAACAAAGATACACGAATTTACTTTGAGAAGGATTTATCTAACGATTATAGGGATTCATTTCGCTTATTGACTCATCTTTTAGGGCAATCCGGGAACCTGTTTTTGACCGAGACCAACTTAGATAGACAGCAAAATATAGTACGGTGTAAAAGGACTATAAGTTTAGGAACAGAGGAGTATTATCTGAATATTGATAAAAACCAAATAGAGATAGAATTTAGTACCCCAACAGGCTTATTCTACGCTTTACAAACTATACGTCAACTCTTACCTGTTGAATTAGAAAGTGATGAGCAGCAGAAATCTATCGATTGGATAGTACCTAATTGCATCATAAAAGATTCCCCTGCCTTTACCTATAGAGGATTTCATTTAGATGTTTGTAGGCACTTTTCTTCTCTCGATGAAGTGAAGAAGCATATCAATCAAATGGCGTTGCTTAAACTAAATACGTTTCACTGGCATCTAACGGATGATCAGGGGTGGAGAATAGAAATTAAAAAATACCCAAGGCTTACAAGTGTTGGGTCTAAACGCTACAGAACATTAATAGGACATCACAACGATAGACCTGAAAGATGGAGTAATAAGGTGGAGAGTGGCTTTTATACACAAGATGAGGTAAAAGAATTAGTAGCTTATGCAAAAGAGCGACATATTACTGTCATTCCTGAGATAGAGATGCCTGGTCATGCTACAGCAGCATTAGCTTCTTATCCGGAGTATTCTTGCTCAGGAGGTCCTTTTGATGTCATTGGAAAATGGGGCGTTTTTAATGATGTGTTTTGTACAAAAGAAGAGACTTTCACTTTTTTGCAAGAGGTGTTAAATGAGGTGCTTCCACTCTTTCCTAGCGAGTATATTCATATAGGAGGAGATGAATGCCCAAAGGTAAGGTGGAGAAATTGTCAAGCTTGCCAGCAAAGACTTCAGGATGAAAATCTGAAGGATGAGGATGAATTGCAGTCTTACTTTGTTAAACGTATGAATGATTACATACAATCAAAAGGTAAGCAAATTATTGGATGGGATGAAATATTGGACGGAGGACTTGCTTCGGGTGCAACAGTGATGTCCTGGAGGGGTACTGCTGGTGGGGTATCGGCAGCCAAACAAGGAAGTGATGTCATTATGACACCTGCCTATAATATGTATCTTGATTTTTACCAGTCGAAATGTACTAATGAACCATTAGCTAATGGTGGTTATAATACGATAGAAACCGTATATTACTTTAATCCAATATCAAGTGAACTGACTCAAGAAGAAGCTAAGCATATTATAGGGGTTCAAGCTAATGTATGGACAGAATATATGCCAACAGAAGCGCATAGGGAATATATGATTTATCCACGTATGGCTGCATTGGCAGAGGTAGCGTGGCTTAAACAAGAGCAAAAAGATTATAGGCGCTTTTCTTATCATGTACACTCTCTACTCAAAAGGTATGATTATATGAATATTGGTTACGCTAAATCTTTTTTTGGAGTGTCTTATGTTCTGCATCCGGATAAGAAAAATGGATTGATGTTGGAGTTGTACGCAAACAATGTTCCTTATTGTGAGATACGTTATACACTAGATGGTACAGAGCCTAATTTAACGAGCCCTGTTCTGAAGGAAAGAATACCTGTCTCGCAAGAAGAAAAGCTTGTAAAAGCCATTGTTACTAAAGACGGGAAAATAGTATCGGATACATTTAGCCAAAAATTTATAGTCAATAAAGCAGGAGGAAAAATGGTTTCGTTTGTTAATCCGGATGGCAATAGAGTGGTGCAAAATGGAGGTGATAATATCAATGACTGCATTTTAGGGGAATTTCCTTTAGGACGATTTGACTGGTATAGCTATGCCGGCGGTGATCCTTGTTTAGAACTTGATTTTGATACGCCAACAGAAATCACTTCCATAAGTCTAAGTGCAGCATTCCAACCTCAGGTACATGTTTACCCTCCTCGAAAAATAAGCTACGAAGTATCTGTCAATGGTAAGAGTTGGCAGTCTATTGGTAGTACAGAGACCAATGACGAATTGCTTCAGGAGGAAAGAAATCTTTCTCTTCTTGAATTCGATAAAATAAAAGTAAAAAAAATAAGATTAAAGTTAGAACTTTATAAGACTGTTCCCCTGCATTATAAAGACGCAGGAAAACCTTTACCGGGTCTGTTTTTTGATGAGTTAATAGTCAAATAATGAATATAAGTTATTATAAGGTCTAATTTATTGTAACCAAATAAAATATTAATCAAATGAAAAAACTAACAAATTATACTCTGATCATCATGCTGATGGTCATATTTGTAGCTTGCTCATCAGATGATAAGTACGAACTGACTTTTCCGGAAGTTCCTACTTTTGTTCAAGTAGGAAAGAATGAGCTAGTTATAGCGGAAACCTCAAAAGAGGAAATAAGTAATGGGTTGGAATACTCGTTGTATACCATTAAGAAGGATGCGTATCGAAACGATGTGTTTTTAAAAATACATCTAGTTACGTTAGACATAACAACTTCTAAATACAGACCAAAAATTCTTTTAGCAGGTGAAAAGATGAGGGATTATAAAACACCAACCGGTATAGCTGAATATTATACCTCAGCAACTAAAAATGTTGTGGCTGCCATCAATGGAGATTACTTTCATACGGGAGGAGATTATATTGGTTTGCAAATGGGGGTGCAGTTTTATGATAGTAGACTCTATAAAACAGGCAGAGGATTAGTTTATGCATTTGATGAAGCGGATCAACCATTTATTACTACATTAAGTTATGAACTTACAGCTAATGATATGATGATTAACGATGTGAATGAAGTTCGTTATGGAGATTTCTTGGTGTTATTTACTCCTGACTTTGGACCATCTACAGGCACTAATCCTTGGGGTGTTGAGCTAGTTTTGGAACCTAAAGATCCAAATATGAAATGGGAAGAGACTCGCACTTATAAGGATTTAATTTATGTTGTCTCTGAAGTTAGATTAGAAGAGACAGGAAACACGCCACTTGCAGATAACCATTTAGTACTATCGGGTCACGGAGCAGCAGCAACAAAACTAAAAAGTTATAGTGTGGGTGATGAAATAGTGTTGAATCTAAAAGTTACAGATCAAAATACAGGAGAAGATTTTAAAGGAAAAACAACGGTTGGAGGTAGTCATCATATCTTGATTAATGGTAAACCCTCTGACTTCACTCCCTCTGGTGATAAAAATGAAGATGCTTTAATTGTTGAAGAGCATCCTCGGTCTGCCATTGGACATTCGGCAGATGCTAAAAAATTCTTTATTGTAGCAGTAGAAGGGAGACTTCCTTACAGATCTAAAGGAGTTGACTTACCGGAGCTTGCTGATATTATGAGCTACTTTGGAGCGCATGAAGCGTTCAATTTAGATGGTGGTGGCTCTACTTTTCTTCATTTTAATGGAAGAAGAGTTAATTGGGTACCGGGCCAGACAAGTGACGATGATCCTTTAGCTAAACTAAGAGTAGTGCCAAATGCTTTCTGCTTTGTGTCAGAATAGTGAAAATTACTATGTGAGCGTATGTAATAGATTATTATCTTTTAATCATGTAATTTACTTGAAGTATTTAGAGGCTGTTCCTGATTTAGGTTCAGCCTCTTTGTTAGGGGGCTGTACCCATCTATTATTGGGGTTACTCAGGGCATTTTTACACAAACTAAGGTTCGCTTTTTACTGAGTATCCCGAATTATAGTACCCCTTGTTAAAGTGGAAGCGGTAAAATATCGGGTAGCTGTTATCTCACTCTCTTCAACTCATTTTACAAAGAACGCCATTAAGGATGCTGCAAGACTGGGAATGGCTAAATGGTATAACAAGGTGGAGGAAGCTGGGTTTCACTCCTTCAATGTCATTGCTTCTACTTTTTATGAACATTATAATGGCATACTTAACTTTTACAACAATCGATCAACAAATGCAGCAGCTGAATCTTTTAATGCGAAGATAAAACAATTTAGAGCAGCCATTAGAGGAGTGGTAGACGTGAAGTTCTTTCTCTTTAGAGTAGCTAAGATATATGCTTAAGCCCCATGAAATATCGGGTGAGCCCCAAAGTGAATATGTTTTTCAAATCTGCAACACAAACGCAAGATAGTGAAATAAAAAAGCCTGATAATCGTTTAATTATCAGGCTTTTGAGCGGTATGGACGGGACTCGAACCCGCGACCCCCTGCGTGACAGGCAGGTATTC
>CAZGUI010000032.1:0-28293 GCA_964528875.1 uncultured Bacteroides sp.
GATAATAATCGGCTTGCAAAAGTAGCGTTTTTTCTTTATAATAACAAACTCTTTTGCACTCTTTTTCAACAGATTGCACTATTTCTTACTTTTCAAACGCTTTCATTCTACTTCCCCTACTCTATTTACGTTGTAAAAAAAATCATATTCCTCCAGTCCAAAAAAAAGAGAACCCCAATAATGAGTTCTCTTTTTCAATATTTTTAATCTCTGAATACAATTAGAATTCAGCACTATTGGGCGTTCTTGGGAAAGGAATCACATCGCGTATGTTCGACATACCGGTAACGAATAGCAGTAATCTTTCAAATCCCAAACCAAATCCTGCATGAGGACAAGTTCCATATTTCCGAGTTTCCAAATACCACCACATATCCTTCATTGGAATATTGAGTTCTGTTATTCTTTCCAATAACTTATCATAGCTTGCTTCACGCTCTGAACCACCAATAATTTCTCCAATTTTAGGGAAAAGCACATCCATTGCACGAACCGTTTTACCATCCTCATTTTGCTTCATATAAAAAGCTTTAATCTCTTTGGGGTAGTCGGTTAGAATAACGGGACGTTCAAAATGCTGCTCCACTAAATAACGTTCGTGCTCAGAAGCTAAATCAACCCCCCAATACACTGGATATTGGAATTTATGACCTTTGGCAACAGCTTCTTCTAATATTTTGATACCCTCTGTATAAGCCAAACGCTTGAATGGTCCTTTTAGAACCCCCTTTAAACGCTCAAGTAAAGTTTTATCTATACGATCATTTAAAAACTGAAGATCTTCCTTACAATTATCCAATGCCCATTGGATACAGTATTTAATAAACTCTTCAGCTAAATCCATATTATCCACATTATCACTAAATGCAACCTCTGGTTCTATCATCCAGAACTCAGCTAAGTGACGAGGTGTATTAGAGTTTTCAGCTCTAAACGTAGGTCCAAAAGTATAAATTGCACCTAAAGCTGTAGCCGCTAACTCTCCTTCTAGTTGTCCGGAAACCGTAAGATGCGCTTGTTTTCCAAAGAAATCTTCTTCATATTGAACAGCTCCACTCTCAGTTTTAGGTACATTTTCCATGTCTAGCGTAGTCACAGTAAACATCTGTCCTGCACCTTCACTGTCAGATGAAGTTATTACAGGAGTATGGAAATAATAAAACCCTCTGTCATGAAAAAACTGATGAATAGCAATAGCCATGTGGTGACGAATGCGAAAAACAGCACCGAAAGCATTTGTACGAGGACGCAAATGAGCTATTTCCCGTAGAAACTCCATGGTATGCCCTTTCTTCTGTAAAGGGTAAGACTCATCGCAAGTTCCAAGTATTTCTACTTCAGTAGCTTGAACCTCTACGTGTTGACCGGAACCGGCTGACTCCACCAATTTACCATTTACACTTAAACAAGCACCGGTTGTAATCTTGCGTAAAACATCCTCATCGAAATGCTCATTATCAATAACTACTTGGACATTATTAATTGTAGAACCATCATTCATAGCTACAAAGCTAACTTTCTTACTACCTCTGCGGGTGCGAACCCAACCTTTAATGTTAACCAGAGCTCCATAATCGACTCTTTGCAATAAATCAACATTTTTTGTTCTACTAATCTTTTCCATATTATTCTTCTGTTTTATTAAAACAATTAAAATTTTATTTCTTTTTTTCTGTCTGCGAAATCATCTGAAGGAATCCTACCTCAGCAGGAGTTAAATTTCTCCAGTGCCCTCGTGGCAATCCTTTTTTCGTCAAACCTGCAAAATAGACACGATCCAAGCGAACCACTTTATAACCTAATGATTCAAAGATACGTCTTACAATTCTATTCTTGCCAGAATGAATTTCAATGCCTACATGTTTATCACTCTCTTCATCTACATAACTAATAGAATCGGCTTTAACAAACCCATCCTCCAATTCTATACCCGATGCAATCTGACTCAAGTGTTCTTCTTTTACAGGATTATCTGTAACCACATGATACATTTTCTTATGTTCATAACGAGGATGAGTTAATCTGGCAGCCAAATCTCCATCATTAGTTAATAACAATACACCCGTAGTATTCCTATCTAAACGCCCCACAGGATATATTCGCTCATCACACGCACCTTTTACTAAATCCATTACTGTCATACGCCCTTGAGGATCATCCATCGTGGTTACACAATTCTTGGGTTTATTTAAAAGTACATATACCTTCTTCTCTAAACCTACTGGTTGATCATGAAACCTAACTACATCAGTTGGCTTAACCTTTGTTCCCAACTCAGTAACTACTTCTCCATTAACAGTAACTACACCTGCCGCAATAAACTCATCGGCTTCTCTACGAGAACAGATTCCAGCACGAGAAAGGTAACGATTCAAACGAATAGACTCCTCTTTTGCAGCTAAAACCAGCTTTCTAGGACGTCCGCTCTCCTTTCTTTTCTGACCATACGATTTAGATTGGTCATAGGTCTTTTTACCTCTACGATTATCCTCTCTTTCAAAACGACTCTCGCGTCTTCCCTCACTTTTCTTAGAAGAGTAGCGACCTCTTGATCCTTCTTCCCTTCTCTCTTCAAAAGAATCCTCTTCTCTTTTATTTTCTTTACGAAATCTTGGACGAGACTCTCTATTGCCATAGTGGGATTCTTTTCTTCTGCCTTCAAGGCTTGTTTCGGCAGATGATCTCCTTTGAGAACTTCTTCCACCTCTTTTTTTATTTTCCATTTTTTAATTTTTTCAACCTCACGGCCTACTTTTTTGTGAAATTATACTCCTGTATAATTATAAGGAGTTATAGCTCTTAATTCTATTTTTAATGCTTCATCCACATCCAGCTCATTAATAAATGCGTGAATAGATTGCTCATTAATTGTTTGATTCGTACGTGTCAAATGTTTCAATGCTTCATAAGGATTAGGATATCCCTCTCTACGAAGTATGGTTTGTATAGCCTCAGCCACCACACTCCAACAATCATCCAGATCAGCATGAATAGCTTTTTCATTCAACAGCAATTTACCTAATCCTTTCAACGTACTATTTACAGCTATTACAGTGTGTCCAATAGGTACACCCACGTTACGAAGAACTGTAGAGTCAGTCAAATCTCTCTGCAAACGAGAAACAGGAAGTTTATTTGATAGATGACCAAAAATAGCATTCGCAATTCCCAAATTACCTTCCGAGTTCTCAAAATCAATGGGGTTAACCTTGTGTGGCATAGCACTAGAACCCACTTCTCCTTCTTTAATTTTTTGTTTAAAATACTCCATTGAGATGTATTGCCAGAAATCGCGATCTAAATCTATTAAAATGGTATTGATACGACGCATTGCATCGAACAAAGCACCTAGATTATCATAGTTTGATATCTGAGTAGTATATTGTTCACGCTCCAATCCTAAGTAATTGGTAACAAAGCGATTCCCAAATGATTTCCAGTCAATTGCAGGATAACCCACATGGTGAGCATTAAAGTTTCCTGTTGCACCTCCAAACTTAGCCGTAATAGGCAGACAAGTCAAATGTTCCAACTGTTCTTGGATACGATATAAGAACACCTTAATTTCTTTTCCTAAACGAGTAGGTGATGCAGGCTGACCGTGAGTTTTTGCTAACATTGGTATATCTTTCCAATCATCAACATATTTCTTTAGTTTTTCAACCAATTCAGTCAATAAAGGATAATATACATCCTCTAAAGCCTCTTTGATAGATAAAGGAACAGAAGTGTTATTGATATCTTGAGAAGTCAATCCAAAATGAATAAACTCTTTATAAGGAATTAACGCTTTATGTTGATCGAATTTCTCTTTTAGGAAATACTCCACAGCTTTAACATCATGATTAGTAACCTTTTCAATATCCTTTATACGTTGTGCATCAGCTTCAGTAAAATTAATATAAATGCTACGCAACGTGCTGAAATATTCCTTGTCAACAGCTGATAATTGGGGTAAAGGTTCCTCACACAGAGCAATAAAGTACTCTATTTCAACCCGTACTCTATATTTAATTAAGGCAAACTCTGAAAAATAATTACCTAATGCCTCTGTTTTTGCTCTATATCTGCCATCTATAGGCGATACTGCTGTAAGTGTATCTAGTTCCATAATTCCTGAATGTGTTAAGTAAGCCACAAAATTAACTCTTTTTTGTTGACTATCAAGACTTTTCCACGACAAGTAAAGAGGTTTATTAACAAAAAAATAGAGAATACGTTACTTCTTAATTCCTCACCTCTTTTATAGGGAGCCTAACAACCCCTTCTGCACGCCTCATCAGCAAAAGGTTTCAGCGGTCCTAGACCGAAGGCCTGTCGGTCTAGGACTGAAGGGTGCTCAGTCTAGGACCGACCACCTTAGGGTCTTAGACTTAAACGATTTTTCAAAATATGATTGAGCTAGGATTTGAAAGAAAAAAGAACAATAACGCATCTATTACTATTCAAGTTTAGTCCTTGACAAGATACTATTTATCTATTTTTCCTCTTCTTTTGTAATAAAATCGACAAAACTACGACTATATAGTAAAAGAAGCAATAGAATGAAGTCAAAACAGGAAGAATTCTTAAAGATAATTTCGGCATATCAGGGAATTATACATAAAGTGAATTTAATTTATTTTAGATCTAATGTTGATAAACAAGATAACTTTCAGGAGATCGTCTATCAGTTGTGGCGATCTTTTCCATCATTAAAAGATAAAAGTAAATTAGCTTCATGGATTTATGCTGTTGCTATAAACACATCACACGGAAACACTTGATAATATTGATCGAAATAATAATTAAAACCTGAGTTCAATGAATAGTACATTAACTAAAACAACCAACAAAAGAATCATCAAATTCATCATTCACTCTCATTCCCTGCCCTATAATCAACGGGAGCAACAGAGAATTGTTTTTTGAAACAACGGCTAAAATAGAAGGGATCATTAAACCCAACACTATAGGCAATTTCAGAAACATTTAAGTCTGTTTTCCTCAACATTTCAGCCGCTTGTTTCAATCGAATTATTCGAATATATTCATTGGGAGAATAACCTGTGATTCCTTTCACTTTTTTATATAGCATCGTCCTCCCTAATTGCATAGACTGAGCAAAATCGTCTATTGCAAACTCTGAATTATCTAGATTCTCTTCAATTACGCTATGTACCTTATTTAAGAACTCTTTATCCTTATTGGTAGATGTTATCGTAGTAATACCGATACCTGGTTCTTGTGAGAATTTTTGTTGTAGTTTTTCTCGTTGTTCAATAAGTTTTAAGACTCTTGTTATTAAGTATTTTGTACTAAAGGGCTTTGTTATATATGAGTCTGCTCCTGCTTCAATTCCCTCAATTTGATGCTCCATTGAAGAGTGTGCTGTCAATAAAATAATAGGTATATGGCTTGTATCAAAACTTCCCTTTAACTTTTTAGTCACTTCAAAACCATTCATTTCAGGCATCATCACATCACAAACAATTAAGTTTGGTTGCTCATCAACAGCAACCGTAATTCCTTCTTTACCATTCATTGCAGTACTTACAGTAAAAAAATCACTTAACTGATCTACTAGAAATGTGCGAACTTCTTCATCATCTTCAATGATTAATAATCTATACTCTTTGAGATCTTTGCTCAACAGCACCGAATCCTCTTTACTAATAGGCTCGACAAATGGGTTAAGAATAGGTTTAGAAGTAATTACAGAAATAGGCTCAGACTCTTTTTGTATTAAGGGGATAGTAACAACGAATGAAGCTCCACCCCATTCAGAATCCTGATAGTTAACATTACCTTCATGTAAGCGTACAAATTCATATACTAAATTCAATCCTATACCAATACCGGGTATAGTATGATCTATTTGAGCAAATCGCTCAAACAACATTTTTCGTTTTTCGGTAGGAACCCCTTCTCCTGAATCGGAAACAATCAACTGCCATTCTTCTCCCTTATCTTCAAACAGTAATTGTAGAGAAATATGTCCTTGTTCAGGTGTATGTTTAAAGGCGTTGGATAATAAATTAAAGACAATTTTATCCATCTTCTCTTTGTCAATAACCACAAACTTAGACTCTATATTGGAAGAAAAGGAGAAATCAATGTTTTTTTGAACACCAAGTTCTACAAACAACTCATATATTCCTGAAAAGAAACTAACAGCTTCCACCTTTTCTAAACGCAATTCCATTTTGTTATTCTGGATTTTTCTGAACTCTAAAAGTTGGTCTATTAATCGAATCAGTCGAGAGGCACTTTTCTCCAACACTTGTACCTGTTTTTTCACAGGAGCAGGTATAGAACCTAAGTTTTTCAAGTTCTCAATACTTCCAATGATAATGGTTAAAGGTGTTCTAAATTCGTGAGAGATATTTGTAAAAAAACGCAATCTATAGGCTGTTAATCCTCGCTCAATCACGACTGCATTATGCATATTATTCATCTTTACAACCAACTTAATAGCGAGAAATACCATTAGCAGAAATAGCACAAAATAGAGAACAATAGCTGTATTTGATTTCCAAAAAGGAGGGATAACAATTATTTCCAATGTAGTCTCCTCTCCATCAACACCTTTGGAAGTATTGCTTTCTTTTACTTTAAAATAGTATTTTCCAGGAGGGACATTTTTATAGATGGCTTCATTATACTGGGAAGGCAAACTCCAGTCTTTATCATAGTTTTCCAACATATAAGTATATCTACTGGAATAAGCATCATGATAATTCAATGCTGAAAATTGTAGAGCAAAAGAATTTTGTTCGTTTTTCAACTCTATGGATTGGGTCTCAACAATACTCTTTTTTAAGGGAGAGTCTTTACTGTTTGGTAAAACAGGATTTCCATTAATTAAAAGTTTGGTTAACAAAACAGGAGATTCAGAAGACATACTAATAAAAGTAAATGGATCAAGAATATACATTCCATTGTAACTACCAAACATTAATCGTCCAGAGTCATGTTTAAAGCTTGATGACTCACAAAAGAGGTCACTCTCCCACGTATCTGAAAAAATATAGTTCTCAAATCTTTTGTTATCGTAATTTAACTTAGAAATGCCATTTTCTGTACTCACCCATAAATTTTGATTATTATCTTCTTCTATTGCTTGAATAACATTATTAGCAAGTCCTTTTTCAGAAGAGTAGTGCAAAAAACTAATGATATTTGTAGAGTCTTCTCTAACAGCTAAATTAAGTCCTCCTCCAGATGTGCCAACCCAAATATACCCTCTACTATCTTCAAAGATGCATTTCACTTCATTATTATTTAAGGACTTGGGATTTTTTTGATCAAAAAACATTTTTTGGACAGCTGTAGGATTAGAGAACATTTCATCGGGCTTAAAATGATCAATTCCATTGTTGCCTGCAGCCCAAATAAAGCCTTGGTTATCTTCTATTAAATACCTAATGTCCCTTTGGCTTTTAAAAGGTACTTTTTGAAAGAAAACGCTATCGACAGTCGATTGTTCGGAAAAAAGTAGACCACTAGCAAAAGTTCCTACCCATAATCTTTTCTTAGAGTCAATCAATAAGGAATATATATTTTTACTCAGAATATTTTCTGTATCTAATGGAACTTGCTGGAACCCTTTATATTCACCATTGATTGCAGCAAAATAAAATAAGCCGTTCCCTTTTGTTCCAATCCACTTATTCCCATCCCGATCTTCTGTAATGCAATAAGGCATAGCATTAGGCAGAAGAAACTTGTGCTTAAGTTCCATTTGTCTATTATAGACATATACATAACCTCTTTTGGTACCAACCCAAACATCTCCTGATTGATCTTGAAAAATCATTCGGATGATTTTATTCTCTACATCCTCTTTGTCTGAATCCGGAAAGAAAATATCTTTCTTATACTTTGTCAATGATATTTTTGTGATTCCAGTAAACTCTGTTCCCACCCATATCTCTCCTGACTTATCTTCAAAAATAGACAATAAGTAGTTGGTTTTCAGCCCACTATTATCTCTAGTTAAGTGTGCATTGCCCTCAACCTCATCCAATATAAATAATCCATAACCATAAGTAGTAATCCATATCTTATCTCTGGAATCGCAATAGACAGCATATCGCTCCAAATCTATAGTAGACATAACAGTTGAAGGTATCAGAGGAATACATTTAAATGTCTCTTTTCCCTCCACATACTGCCAAATGTTCCCTGATTTATTGAATATCCAAGGCCTATTCTTATTATCTATAAGAACATCTCCATTTTTTATTTCTATATTATTAAATAGTTCTTTAGCTGTTGTTACAGACTGAGAGTCTATTCGAAATAAATAACTCCCTTGAATTCCTAAAATAAGTAGATTCCGATTACTTAACAACACCGTCTGGTTTATATTAAAAGAGGTATCAGAAGAGTGTATATGAATTTTCTTTATCGCATTTTTTCTATTTACATCAACAATATAAATTGCACTTTCTCGGGTAATAAAGTATAGATTACCATCTACCTCATAAGCCTTCAAGTAACTCTGATCTTTTGGGTCTAAAATAAATTCTTCTACTGTATTTTCTTTTATTCTAAAAAGTTTTTTTTCTGTTCCTATCCAAATTTGATGCATAGAATCTTCAAACACAAAATTCACCTGATTACTTTGAATGGCACTGTATTTATCATAACAGGTAGCAACCAGCTTATTATCAACATATTGAATCCTACAGGCCCCTTCTTTTAATCCCCACAACCAGACATCTCCATTTTTCATGATCCCAATCTCGTCATAAGCCCCAATTTGATCATTTCCTAAATAATCAATAAAAGATTCGGCTAAAGGATCATAACACGCCACTGTTTCTAAAGTTGAAAACACCCAAATGTAACCCTTATCATCTTCAATGGTTTTTTTTATTCTATTATCGGCAAAGTAGAAGGAGTTAAACTGCGGCTGCATAGTTACAAACTCATGTCCATCGTAACGATTTAAACCGTTAAGTGTACCAATCCAAATAAATCCCTGTTTATCTTGAGTTATACTCCTAACTGTATTATGAGATAATCCATTTTTACTGGTTATATTTTCAAATTTTAATCCATCTATTCCATAGAGTGAGAGGGAAATAAAAGAAACAAAGAAAACAATGATATTCAACTTTTTTCTCATAGACTATCTATATTCATTCAAAGATATCTAAATAAAATCAACATTTAAATCAACTGTGATGATTTATCTAGCTAAAATAAACAATAATCCAGTATAAAATAAGAATAGTCTTAAGCCACATACCTTTGTGTTGAAAAATACAGGGAAAGTGATAAAAATCAAATCCTATTTTCTCAACTAATAAATAGCTTTGCCATAAATTATTGTGTGATAAACACAAGTATAACATTCACCTAGATAAAACTAAAGTTTAATAATTAATTAATTCTTTAAATCATTTTAATATTATGATGAAATTCAAAAAAGTGTTTTCATTAAAAATGATTCTACTCTTTACTTCATTTCTGATATGGGGAACAACATATGGACAGAGTAGAATTCAAGTATCAGGAACAATCACTGATGAAAGTGGTGAACTACTTATTGGAGTAAGCGTAAAAGTTATAGGAGACCAAACAGGAACTATAACAGATTTTGATGGAAATTTCTCTCTTTCTGTAATGCCCAATGCTATATTAGAAATAAGCTATGTAGGCTATGAATCTCAAAAAGTAACAGTAAAAGATGAAAGCAAATTAAACATAATCTTAAAAGAAAATGCAGAAGTTCTTGATGAACTTGTAGTCATTGGTTATGGAACTGTAAGAAAAAAAGACTTAACTGGAGCAATATCTTCTGTCTCTAGTAAAGAGCTAGAGTCAGTACCGGTAACAACTGCAGCACAGGCCCTTCAGGGTAAAGCCGCAGGAGTCAACGTTGTTACATCTAGTGGTGCACCTGGAGCAGAAGTATCAATAACAATTCGTGGAGGTTCTTCTATAACACAAAGCACAAAACCTTTATATATAGTTGATGGATTTGAAATGAGTGATGCACTAACTAATATCAACATTAATGATATAGAAAGTATTGAAATCTTAAAAGATGCTTCATCTACTGCTATATATGGATCACGTGGATCTAATGGAATTATTTTAATTTCTACAAAATCCGGAAAAAAAGGAAAAACTCAAGTATCCTACAACACCTATTTTTCATTTGATAAGCTTGCAAAAAAACTTGATATGATGTCTGAGACTAATGTTTTTGCTAAATATCAATATGAAATGGCAGAGTTGCAAGGAAAGACCACCCAATGGAGTAATGTTTTTGATAATAGTTTAGCTATAGATTCTCCTGGTTTCTTCACAGGAGTTTATGATAGAATAGATGGAAACTACGGTAATTATTCAGGTATTGATTGGCAAGACGAAGTGTTTGGAGGTTCAGCATTGACACATACACATAATGTTAGTGTATCAACTGGAAGTGAAAAAACTCAAGTACTTTTAAATTATAATTACAGCGGTCAAGATGGATTATTAGCAAATCATAGTGATAATAAAAGTACAATCCGAACAAAAATAAACTCAGAATTATATAAAGGGATACGACTTGACTTTAATGCCATGTTTTCCCATAGATCAACTGATGGTGGAGGAAGTTATTCCGGAATGAAGAATGTTCTTCTACAACCAATAGATGGAGGAACCTTATTTACACGCAATGAAATGCTTAACAGTCAGACTTACCCGGATTTTTCAGGGTTAGATTCAAGTTATGACACTGCAAATCCATTAGTTCAAAATAAGGCTTCTACTTCAAACAAACGAGCCCAAAGATTTTCTATTAATGCAGGAATCGAATTTGATCTCTTCAAATATTTTACTTGGCGTACTGCAGGACATTATACTTGGTCACATGGAAAAGCCACGGCTTTTTCTGATGAAAACTCCACAGCATATCTCATGGATCCCTCAAATACAGGAATAAATGGAAGTATAAAGAATTCTGAATCATACCAATATCAAATAACAAACACTTTAAATTATGCTCAGACTTTTGCAAAAAAACATAAGTTAAATGTACTAATTGGACATGAAGTTATTTATTCTGAATCAGAAGATAACGCAATGGAACTTAAACAGTTTCCTTTTCCAAATTTTGGGCTAGATGATATTTCTAATGCTACTGTTTCTAAAAAATCCTCAGGACATTCACGAAATGGTTTAGTCTCTGTCTTTTCTAGAATCAACTATACCTTTGATGAGCGCTATTTAATAACTGCTACGATACGAGGTGATGGATCTACTAAATTTGCTAAACAAAATAAATGGGGGGTCTTTCCATCTGTTGCAGGAGCTTGGCGTATTTCTGAAGAAGAATTCTGGAAAAACAGTAATATTATAAATACAATTAATAGTTTCAAACTTCGCATTGGTTATGGAGTCACAGGAAATAACAATATTGGAAATAATTTATATACAACTACTATTTCACAAACAGACTATCCCATCAATAACACAGAAGGATTTCCTGCATATGTCCCTAGTACTACTTTAGGTAATAGAAATCTAAAATGGGAAACATTAAATGCAACAAATATAGGATTTGATGCTTCTTTGTTTAATAGTCGGTTAAATTTATCTGTTGAATGGTATAATAACCAGATTAGTGACATGTTAATGTCTTCCATTATTCCTTCCTCAACAGGCTATACAAATCAGTTTCAAAATATAGGAAAGATGAGAAATAGAGGGTGGGAATTTTCTTTAAGCTCAGTTAACATAAAAACAAAAGACTTTATGTGGACTACAGACTTAAATTTATCTTTTAACAAATCTAAAGTTATCTCATTAGAAAAAGGCTTAGACACCAAAACATTTACCGTTGGTAGCAACCGAGCAGGTTCACTAAACTATTATGCAGTTGTTGGAGAAGGTTTAGGCGATATGTATGGTTATGTATATGATGGTATATACACTACAGATGATTTCACACAAAACTCTGATGGCAGCCTTTCCCTGAAAGAAGGAATAGTAAAACCATACGGAGAAGAAAGTCCACAACCAGGGGATATAAAATTTGCTGCTGACAATGAAGAAGGAAATCAATTTACCCGTCAATTAGTAAAAATAGGAAATGGTACTCCTGATTGTATTGGAGGATTTAGCAACTCATTTACTTACCGTGGATTCGATTTAAGTATATTTATGAACTTCTCTATAGGGAATGATATTTATAATGCTACAAAACACAGTATGAGTCCTTATGCATTATATCAAAATATACCTTCGGAATTTGGTGATAATTACTATCGCCTAATTGATCCAACAACAGGACATAAAGCCACTACATTGGAACGCATCAAAGAACTAAATCCAAATGAAGCATCACGCAAATGGAGCTTAAATAACACAAATTCAAGTTACATTACTTATCCTTCATCTTATTACATTGAAGATGGCTCATACTTACGTATTGCTCAGGTCACATTAGGCTATAACATACCCAAAGGCTGGTTAAACAAGTTTATGATTTCTAATGCACGCATTTATTTTACGGCTAATAATCTAGCTACTATTAGTGGATACTCTGGCTATGACCCAGAAGTAAAAGCAGCAAATGATAATGTGGTTTGTACTCCTGGATATGATAGCTCTATGTATCCACGTTCTAGAAGTTACGTTATAGGTCTTAATCTTACATTTTAAATTTTATATTATGAAAAAAACATTAATAATATTATCTTTTATAGCACTCCTTCCAATCATAACATCTTGTGAGGATTGGCTAGAAATGCCCTCTTATAATTCCTCAGATACAGAGACTGTCTTTTCTGATGAAGCAACCGCAGAAATGTTTATACTTGGATGTTATCGTGGTTTAATTCATACAGAAATGTATTATCAACTGGGGATGGGTGAAACTGTAGTACATTCTTGTGAAGATGGAACAACCAATAACTCAAAATACAATATTTGTAATTACTTCTATGATACCACATCTCCTTATACTGTTACTACTATTTTTAAAGAACAATATCGTATTATTGAAGCAACTAATATAGCCATCAGCAAATTAAATAAAATGCCTGAAACTGATAAACGGAATAAATTATTAGGAGAAGCTATGGTTATTCGCGCTTTCTGTTATTATAATTTAATTCGTATATATGGAGACGTACCAGCCATTTGGACGCCACTAGAAGAAATGGATCCTAATGACGAAAACACATTTTATCCGAAGCGAGTACAACGCGACGAGATTTACGATCTAATTATTGCAGATTTACAATTAGCCACTGATTATATACCTTGGCATTCTGAAAGTGGATATACTACTCACGAGCGCATAACGAAACAAAGCGTATACGCCATTTTATCTCGTACTGCTTTATACGCAGCAGGCTATTCGTTACGCTGGAACTTAGAAACGAATGATCCTTCAACATTAAAAATGGCTCGTCGGGACGATGAAACACGTGTTCGTGAACTTTACCAAATTGCAAATGATGCATGTGAGGCCATTATTTCTCAAAAAGAAAATTCATTAGTTCAAGCTCAAGGAGGTATGACAGGATTTCAATATTTATGGTATAATTTCTGCCAACGAAACTTTTCAGCTACAGATACTGAAATGATTTGGGAACTTGCGCAATATGGAGCAAACACAAACTCAAATTTTGGTGTCTTGGCACATCCAGGATCAAGAGGTGGGAAATATGGGTCTCGTAAAGCTA
This sequence comes from uncultured Bacteroides sp., assembly GCA_964528875.1. GTDB lineage: Bacteria > Bacteroidota > Bacteroidia > Bacteroidales > Bacteroidaceae > Bacteroides_E. The sequence continues at coordinate 13,677 of CAZGUI010000032.1, forward strand.
TGCAATTTATGTTACCTACTTATTATCTATCCTTTGACGAAAAAGATACAAGGCGAGATGTTTCTTGTACATCATATAGTATATATTTCCTGAATAAAGGTTCTGCGGACGATACCTGGATTGATGTTGGAACAACATATTCATGCATAATGCCAGGGAAATTCCGCATTTCATGGTGCACAGAACCTGTTGCTGCAGCCAAACGAAATTTAAATATACCTTTAATTCGTTATTCAGATGTACTCTTAATGTATGCAGAAATACAGAATTATCTAAATAACGGTCCAACTCAATTAGCTATTGATGCATTAAATGAAGTGAGAAAACGTGCAGAAATAGACTTTCTTCCAATTCCCACAAGTCAACAAGAGTTTGAAGATGCAATCGTTCAAGAGCGCAAATGGGAGTTTGCAGGAGAATTCAATCTGCGCACAGACTTAATTAGAATGAACAGATTGACAAAAGAGTTATCTGAAACCAAACAAGCAATGAAAGACTTATCAGATCGTAAAAACAAATATGCAGAAACACCTATTTATCGATTATATAAATATCATGAAGATGCACAAGAATATGGTGATAAGTTTTTAGCAATTGATTATATAGAACTAACAGATACCAAAGAGATTGAGCTTATAAAAGAAATTCCAACTAATGCAGACGAATATGAGAATTTCCAAGAAATTATTTTAAATATTGTACGCTCACATGGGCATTCGGTTGATAATAGAGATAAATGGTATCCAGTCAACATGTTTCAAGCCTATACAAGTACTTATAATGGAAATTCTCGTAAAATGGTTGGATTTGCTAATGGATTCAACAGTTTACAAATAGGTAATATAATATATACAAAACCGACTGGATCAGCGGAAAACGATGGGAAATATCCTAATTGGATTGAAGCTCCAGACGGTAGTGATGGTCTCTATTATGGATTCAAAGAGAATTGTGTAGAACTTCTTCCTTTTGCTGCAAAATCTTCTGGCCATCCAATGATTGACAATCCGAACTTAACACAACATCCTGGCTATAACTAACATTTATCAGCAAATACATTAACTCTAAGATAAAAGGTTTTATCTTAGAGTTAATGTATTTTATAAAGATCATTTAATTAAAAGGATTAGCACTTTATAGTATTTAAATATCCACTCCTATATCAACATCATTAGTCCATTAAAATGAACTCTACGATAAAAAAAATAATCCTCTTACTACTGTTGCCTCTTTTTTTCTCTTGCAATACAGGAAAAACGAATAAAGAGATAAAAAAACAGTCTAACTACGTAATTAAAGAGACTGTAGATACTACTATCACAAATAAATATCCAGTAGATAAGATTTCAAATTTTGCTAAATCATTAAAACCAATAGGCCGAATTTTAGAATCCGAAGGTTATTATGTGTGGTGTTGTGCACCCATATATGATGAGGAAGGTCGAGTTCACGTATTCTATTCAAGATGGAAAGATCAATATAAAATGGGAGGTTGGATTAGTAAGTGTGAGATCGCTCACGCTGTTGCTGATACACCTGAAGGTCCTTACACATTTTCAGATGTAGCTTTAGCTCCCAGACCAGGGTATTTCGATGCTACTACTTGTCATAACCCACATATACAACATATTAATGGAACTTACTATTTATTTTATATGGGGAATAGTGACGGTACAGTTTATACTAAACGCATAGGTTTAGCAAAATCCAAAACATTATATGGCCCATGGGAGCGCTTTGACACACCGATTCTTGAAGCAGGAAAAAAAGGTGAATGGGACGATTGCAACACTACAAACCCGGCTTTTCTTCAACATGAAAATGGAGAGGCCTGGTTATATTACAAATCTTGGAATGAAGCAGAATATAGAAATCAGACCGGTAATATCAGAGCGAATCGAAAATATGGATTAGCCATAGCCAAGAATATCGAAGGGGACTATCAACGATATGATGGCAATCCGATAATAGACTTTTCCTTATTAGGAGAGAATAAACAGGTAGAAGATGCAACTATTTTTAAGGTAAATGGAAAATATAAAATGTTAATGCGTGACATGGGATACTATGATCACTCCGTTGGATTAATCTTTGAATCTGATGATGGAATACATTGGTCTTCTCCACAGATTGCATGGTTCGGAGCTGAAGCCTATTTAGAAGAACCTATTGCACCTAAACACCTGAAACGTTATGGGCGATTTGAAAGACCTCAAATTTTATATAAAGACGGTAAACCTGAATATATGTTTAATGCGATGCAAGGAGGAAAGTTTGAAACTGCATCTGGGTTTGTATTTAAAATTCAAAAATAAATTATAAAATATGAAACAATCACTTTTAATGATTTTGGCAGCACTTTTTATCTTCAGTGCATGCACAAAAGAAACAGAACCTAAAATTGATAGGTTTGCTTTAGTAGAAAGAAACAATCCACATGTTACAAAGTTCGATAGCTTAACAGCGCTATCTGTGGGGAATGGAAACTTTGCATTCACTGTAGATGCTACCGGACTACAAACTTACCCTGAGTCTTATGCTTTGGGAATTCCTCTTGGCACACAATCACAGTGGGGATGGCACAGTTATCCTAATCCAAGTAACTTTAAACCGGAAGAAACATTAGAAGAGTACGACTTTAGAGGAAAAAAAGAACTTTATGCTGTACAATTCAACGAAAAAGGGAGAAAACAAGATGCTGCAAACTGGTATCGTGTAAACCCTCACCGCTTACATTTAGGTAATATTGGTTTTGAACTAATAAAAGAAGATGGTTCTTTGGTTCAACCTAACGAAATTGAAGCTATAGACCAAACATTGGATCTATGGAATGGAGTAATTAATAGCTCTTTCAAAGTAAATAATGAACTAGTAAAAGTTGAAACAGCAGTACATCCGTCTAAAGATCACATTGTAGTAAATGTCTCCTCTCCTTTGATCTCAAAAGGAAAGCTTAAAATCAACTTACGCTTCTCTTATCCCACGGGGGAACACTCTGATGATGCTTGTGATCGTACAGTTCCTGATAAGCATAAAACAGAAGTTACGTCACAAAGTGAAAATGAAATAGTTCTCAAGCGCACACTTGACGAAACTACTTATTATGTTACTTTGAAAATGAGTGGTAAAGCTGAATTGACAGAAAAAGAAAAACATTATTTACTATTAACTCCTGAAAGTGATAATTTCTCCTTCATCTGTGAGTTTACGGATTCTGAACCGGCAATCATTAATAGTGAAATAAATAATACATTTGAGGCATCTGCTAAATATTGGCAAGATTTTTGGAACCTAGGTGGAGCTATTGATTTTTCAAAAGCTTCCGATGCAAGAGCAAAAGAGTTAGAAAGAAGAGTCATTCTATCACAATATTTAATGGCTATTCAATCTGCTGGCATGTATCCTCCCCAAGAAACAGGATTAACGTATAATAGCTGGTTTGGTAAGTTTCATTTAGAAATGCATTGGTGGCATGCAGTACATTTTGCTTTATGGAATCGAATTGAGTTACTTGAACGCAGTATGGATTGGTATGCTACAGCCTACCCCATAGCAAAGGAAATTGCAGAAAGACAAGGTTTTGATGGTATAAGATGGATGAAAATGACAGATCCAAGTGGTACTGAGGCTCCATCTAAGGTTGGATCTTTCCTTATTTGGCAACAACCTCACTTTATATATATGGCTGAATTAATTTATAGAGACCACCCCTCAAGTGAAGTGATAGAGAAGTATGGATTTCTCGTTGAAGAAACAGCTAAGTTTATGGCTTCATTTGCTACATACGATCAGTTAGAAGGACGTTATTTACTCAAGGGAATTATTGCAGCACAAGAAACTCTTCGTGCTTCTGAAACCATAAATCCACCTTTTGAAGTATCTTACTGGCACTACGCTATGAATGTAGCTCAAGAATGGAGAGAAAGAGCAGGGAAAGAACGTAATATGGAGTGGGATGAACTTATTGATAAACTATCGCCTTTAGCAGCCAAAGACGGTTTATATTTGGCTTCTGAAGATGCTTTAGACACATACATCGATATACGTTTCACCTCTGATCATCCTGCAGTATTAGGTGCTATGGGTATTCTTCCTCAAAATAAATTAATTAGACCCGACTATATGTCAAATACATTAGACTGGATTTTAGAAAATTGGAATTGGGGAAAAACATGGGGTTGGGACTATCCAATGACTGCTATGTGTGCTGCCCGACTTAATGAGCCGGAAAAAGCCGTTGAGGCACTCTTGATGAAGAAAAGAACTAATACCTATTTATTAAATGGACATAATTATCAAGATGGAAGATTAAGAGTTTATCTCCCGGGAAATGGAGGTTTATTAACCGCTGTTGCTATGATGTGTGCAGGTTGGGATGGCAATGAAATTGAAACTCCCGGTTTTCCTAAAGACGGTACATGGAATGTAGTATGGGAAGATTTGCTTCCAATGCCTTAAAAAATAAAACATTTACGAATCTAAGAACTCTTGAAGTGTTAGATTCGTAAATGTCTTTTTAACAGACCACCTAATCGCTCTTGTGATTAGAAGAAACAGATTTGAATAGCCTAAATTTATTAAGATTGAAAAAATGAAATCTCTTTATACTTACTTTCTCCTTTTATTTTTCAGTACAACGCTGTTTGCTCAGTCAGATGTTTATTGGCACAATAAACAACGCTCACTACGCTATAAGCCTGAAGGCAAAGACATAGTGATTGTAAATGGAAATAAAAGATTTAATCGTGGATTATACGGATCAGATACCTCTTTTAGGATAGAAACAAGTGACATGCCGGAATTTGGTTTCTTTATGCCTCATATGGGTGGAAACCTACAATTGGGTATTCTCATTGACAAAAATGAATTTTGGCTAAATGATGCAGAGTACATTAAATCTATATATCGTGCCGGATCTCGTATTTATGAAATTAAAGACCCTCTACTCAAAGGAGGAAAACTTAAACTCTCTGTTCTACCACTTGACGGGGAAGAAGGAATGATTCTTAAAATAGAATGTTTATCGATTCCCGAAGGAACAGAACTAATCTCTGTTTTTGGAGGAGCTAGTAACAAGCGTTTTTGGCGGAATGGAGACTTAGGTGTAGATGACCCGGAAGAATTTAGTTTAAAGGCTGAAAATTGTGAAGGTAATGAATATAATATACAAGATAATAAGTTCACTCTTACCTATGGACAAAATACACGAGGTGGAGCGAGACAAATAACAGGATTATTCTCTATCAATACAATATTAAAAACAGGTTCTCCTTATCAATTAACAACACCCTCTGATGTATGGGAATCCACTGTCAAAGGAAATAAACCTATACTGTTAGCAAAAACACAATTAGCAGGAGAGTGTTTTTTAATGATTAAAAATTTGAATGCTGAAAGCACTTCTATAGTACCATTAGCAGATCTATATAGTCGAGCAGAAAAAAGAAGGGAGAGCATCACAAACTCTTTAAAAATCAATACACCTGATGCATATTTAAATCCTCTAGGAGGTGTAATTAGTGCAGCAGCAGATGGAATATGGCAAAATACTTGTTGGCAACATGGAGCCATTGGGTGGCGTATGCCTTTGAATGGGTGGCGTGCTGCTTATGTAGGTGATGCTATTGGTTGGCACGACAAAGCAAGGCAACATTTCAATGGCTATGCTGCATCTCAAATAACAGATATTGAACCAAGCATTCCACATCCCACTCAAGATAAAGAATTAAATCTTACTAGGGCCGAAAAGAAATGGGGTACCCAAATGTATAGTAATGGTTACATTACCAGAAATCAATATGAAACCAATAAAATGCATCATTACGATATGAACTTAGTATATATTGATGAATTACTTTGGCACTTCAATTGGACTGGTGATTTAGATTATGTTCGTAAAATGTGGCCTACTCTAAAAAGACATCTTGCTTGGGAAAAGCGGAACTTCGATCCAAATAATGATGGTCTATACGATGCATACGCATGTATATGGGCAAGTGATGCATTGATGTACAATGGAGGGGGTGTAACCTATTCATCAGCATACAACTATCGATCCAATAAAATGGCAGCCCAAATTGCGAAGTTATTAGGAGAAGATCCTAAACCATACGAAACTGAGGCAAAGAAAATATTTAATGCAATCAACTCTACACTTTGGCAAGCAGAAAAAGGTTGGTGGGCTGAGTATAAAGACATTATGGGCAATCAGCTTTTACACCCCAATGCAGGAGTATGGACGGTTTATCATGCTCTAGATTCTGAGATACACACTCCTTTTCAAGGTTATCAGGCGACTCGATACATTGACACACAGATACCACATATTCCAGTTATTGCTAAAGGTTTGAAAGATGAAGGTTACTCTGTAGTATCCACGACAAACTGGCTTCCCTACTCTTGGTCGGTCAACAATGTAGCTTTTGCAGAAGTGGCACATACAAGTCTAGCATATTGGCAAGCTGGAAGAGTTGATGAAGCTTATAAGTTATTTAAGAGTGCTATATTAGATGGAATGTATTTGGGATCTTCGCCTGGAAACATAGGACAAGTAAGTTTCTATGATGCTGCACGAGGAGAATGCTATCGTGATTTTGGTGACCCTATTGGAGTATATTCTCGGACACTTGTTCAAGGATTATTTGGTATTTTACCCGATGCAATGAACAATAAACTTCAAATACGACCTGGATTTCCTCAAGAGTGGAAGAAAGCATCTATCTCTATGAATGATGTGGACTTTGAATTTAAGCGAGATGGAGAAAAAGATTTTTATATCATTAACAATAAGTTTAATAAAAAACTCTCGTTGGAGTTATTGCTTAACGCATATAAAGAAAACATACAGACTATATTAGTGAATGGAAAAAAACAAAAATGGAATTTAAATGAAAATATAAGTACCCCCCAAATCAGTATCAATTGTGGTTATGCAGAAAAATATATAATTGAAATCGAATGGAAGGGTAATCCGTTTACTAAAACAGTATATAACAACGAGTCTGTAAAAAACGAAAACTGGCAACTTAATTCTGAAGCACAAATAGTAAAGGTTTATGATCCACAAAAAGTATTAACCAAAGCAAAAAAATCAGTACATACAATTGGGGGAATAATCTCTGGAGAAATAGGACATCGAACTTTTTTCGTAAAGCTTAAGCAAGGACAAATGACTTGGTGGGAACCCATAAAGATTGAAGTCAAAAAACCAGTAACTATTGATTGTGATACAAATAAAGAAGAACTTCATTTTACTCTTACAAATAATACATTAGAGGGTATTCAGGGACAAATTGTAATTAACGGAACGTATAAGCAGGATATTCGTTTGACAACAAAAGGAGAACAAGTAAATCTCACAATCCCTACTGAACAAACTCAAATGGGAACGAATCAAGTACAAATTATAGAGGGAAATAAGATTATTTTTGAGGAAAATCTAATTAACTGGAACTTTAAAAACAATCAGCCCAAATATGAAATGGTTAATATGGATGCAAGAATGAATGCTTCTGTCAATCAAATATTCAAGAATGAATATCTAGCTCCTCGTTCACCATATACTACTATGCAAACCCCAAAACAAGGAATTGGCGAGTGGTGTCATCCTACATTAACTGCAAACATTGATGATTCTGGTATCAGAAAGATAGCAGAAAATAATATTTTCTACACTATAGATGGTTTGCCTTTTAAAACTACTTCATCAACAACAGATCATAACATTGCATTTACTACATTATGGGATAACTACCCAACACAAATTGAAGTTGATTTATCAGGATCAGCCTCACATGCCTATTTGTTAATGGCCGGTACTACAAATCATATGCAAAGCCATATTGTAAATGGCACAGTTACAGTTTATTATACAGATGGAACTTCTGAGGTTTTAAATTTAATTAATCCTGAAAACTGGGCTCCTATTGAACAAGATTTTTATTTAGATAATCATGCCTTTAGCTCAAGACAGCCACGCTTTTATCGTGTAGCATTAAAAACTGGAACTATAAGTCAAAATTTAGGAGATGAATTTAAAATAAAATCTAACGAGGTTTATAATCGTGATATTGATGGAGGAGCAGCTAATATTTTAGATATCCCACTGAATGCACAGAAAGAACTGAGCAAGCTAGAAGTGAGAACCATCGCCAATGAAGTAATTATTGGTTTAATGGGAGTTACTCTACTTAAATAACAAATTGTAAATTAACCTATAACAATGAAAAATCCGATAACAAAACTTCTTCTTATCCTAGCTTTAATATTTCTTCATAAGGTAGAGATTAAAGCAGATATTGTTTTACCTGCTATTCTTTCGGACAACATGGTTTTGCAACAAAACACAAATGTAAATATATGGGGTAAGGCTAATAAAAATGAAAAAATTACAATTAAAACCTCATGGAGTACATTAAAATACTCCACAACTGCTAATAGTAATGGAAAATGGAAGCTAGTATTATCTACACCCGAGCAAACAAATCAGCCTCAAGCTATAACTATTATAGGCAATAATACCATTCATATTAAAAACATTTTAATAGGAGAAATCTGGTTATGTTCAGGACAATCAAACATGGATTTTCCTGTTGCCAAAGATAAGGGGTGGAGAACAGGAATTACAAACGAAGAAGAAGAAATGAGAGATGCCTCTTTCCCTGAGATCAGACTCTTTCATGTAGCACAAAAGTTATCACCAGAACAAGAACTTGACGATTGTGAAGGTGAATGGATGGTTTGCAATTCTGAGAACTTAAAGGAGTTTTCTGCAGTTGGATATTTTTTCGGCAAAAATCTCTATCAAGAGCTTCAAACACCTATAGGATTGATTCAATCCACATGGGGTGGAACACATGCAGAATCATGGACATCTATGCAGGAGATGATCTATGATCCCGTTTATGCAGATTTAGTGGCCGAATTTTTCAATTCTAAAAACAACTACACTACAGATATTAAAAACTATGAGCTAAAACTGGAAGAATATAATTTGAGCCTAAAGAAGGGAGCAACAACACTTAAAAAACCGAAAAAGCCAAACGGAATATACCATAATAAGGCATTGTCAACATTATGGAATGCAATGATAGTTCCAATTCTACCATTTACCATTAAAGGTGTTATTTGGTATCAAGGAGAATCAAACTCTATCCGGCATCAAGATTACCGGTATGTATTCACAAAAATGATAAACAGCTGGAGAAAAGAATGGAATCAAGGAGATTTCCCTTTCTATTTTGTTCAGATTGCTCCTCATTACAAACAACCTCCTCACATTAGAGAGGCACAATTAGAAACATGGAAAAGTACAAGGAACACAGGAATGGTTGTTATTACTGATGCGGCAGATTCTACAGACATTCATCCTCGTCACAAACAAATACCCGGAGAACGATTAGCAAGATGGGCTTTAGCTAAAACATATGGCAAGACTATACCTTATTCAGGTCCAATCTACCATTCACATGAAGTGATTGATAATAAAGTACATGTTACTTTCAATTATGCAGAAAACGGCTTGGTAACTTCAGACAAAAAAACAATCACAGGCTTTAGTCTAGCGGGATCAGACAAGATTTTCCATCCAGCAACTGCAACAATTGAAGGTAATAGAGTTATCTTATTTAACCCACAAGTAAAAGTGCCAATGGCTATTCGTTATAACTGGAATAAATATTTCCAGGCTAATTTTTATAACCAAGAGGGGTTACCTGCCAGTCCTTTCCGTACAGATCGTTGGACTGATTAAATCAAATTATTAACAAAAAAACTATAAACTCATGAAAAAATCATTCATAGCACTTTTTCTTTTACTCCTTACTGCCGTTTCTTATAGTCAAAAAACCGGAGTTCTATTTGCAGACTCAGAAATGAAGCGTTTTCCACAAGCATGGCAACTTGATCACGGTAAAAGATTATATTTTGGCTATGCACAGGGTGTAGGTTGTACAGCTATGTTGCAAGTATGGAAAGAAACAGGAGATCGTAAATACTTTGATTATGTGGAGCAATGGGGTGATACAATCATCAATGAAAAAGGTGAGATTCACTTATATAAAGTAGAGACTTACAATGTGGATTATATAAATTCAGGAAAAATACTTTTCGATTTATATAAAGAAACAGGGAAAGAGAAGTATAAGCTTGCGATGGACTTATTGGTTAAACAATTAAAAAATCACCCAAGAACCCACGAAGGAGTTTTTTGGCATAAATTAATCTATCCTCATCAAATTTGGTTGGATGGTCTTTATATGGCCGATCCTTTTTTAGCTCAATATGCCGTAACTTTTAATGAGCTTGATTGGATAAATGATGTGGTGAATCAATTTTTAGTTACAGCTAAAAGAACCTATGACTTCAAAACTGGATTGTATTATCATGCTTATGACGAGAGCCGTAATCAGCTATGGGCAAATAAAATTACAGGACACTCTCCCAACTTTTGGGGTAGAAGTATTGGTTGGTGGTTCATGGCTGTCGTTGATGTTCTTGATTTTATCCCCGAAAACCATCCACAAAGAGGTGATTTAATTAAAATTATACAAGGATTAGCCGATGCTTTGCCCAACTATCAAGATACAGATGGACTATGGTATCAAGTTATGGACAAGCCCGACTATAAAGGAAATTATCAAGAAGCTTCCGCCTCATCCATGTTTATGTATGGCTATGCAAAATCAGTAAAGAAAGGGTATTTAGACAAAAAGTATTTAACTATTGCAGAGAAAGCATATAATGGTCTAATGAATGTCCTAATGACTAAAAATGCTGATGGAACATTGACTTTGAGAAATTGTTGTGCTGTATCAGGACTTGGTGGACACCCTTATCGTGATGGTAGTGTTGATTATTATGTAAATGAAAGAGTAAGAGAAAATGACTCTAAAGCTACAGGACCATTCATCATGGGGTGCCTGTATTTAGGAAAATAAACTCTGTCTGCTATGAAAAGAAAAGAGATTATATTGATTTTTATTCTGGTTTTCTCATGCTTTACGAACCTCAAAGCACAAGATCCCAGGGAACGGAATTACTATTATGAAATTCTAAATCCAAGTCATTCAGAAAAACCGAAAATAGAAGGTTTTGCCAAACAAAGGATTACCGAAAGCTTAGATCGAGGATTAGTTGTTAGTTACATAGAACAAGAATCAAAGGTTTATCTTAGTTGGAGGTTATTAGCTACTGATAGTGAATCGGTTGTTTTTAATGTTTACCGTTTCACAAATAATAAAACAACAAAGCTGAATAGAAAACCTATTGAAACAACAACCGATTTTATTGATACAAACCCTGAGAGTAAAGAATCACTCTATTGGATAGAAGTAATTGAAGGAAAGATAAAAACTATTTCAGAAAAGAAACCTATTAATACCATAAACTCCGAAAACCTTAACTACACTCTCATAAAACTTAAAAACTCGGATATTATTGCAGGAAGAATTGCTATTGCCGATTTAGATGGTAATGGTGCATACGACTATATTATTCGTCACCCACATAGAGGTGTAGATCCCGGTACTCCTGGTGACAGTACTGGAATGACTTATAAAATAGAAGCATACTTAAACAATGGAACTTATCTATGGACAAATGATTTAGGTTTGGGGATTGAGCCAGGTATTTGGTATTCTCCTTTTATTGCTTATGATTTTAACGGAGATGGAAAGGCTGAAGTTGCCCTCAAAACCTCTGGTGACGATTATCAAAGGGATGCTAAACATAGAGTATATGCAGGAAGTGAATATCTTAGCGTCTGGGACGGAATGACTGGAAAGGAAATATCAAAAGTCGAGTGGCCTCAGCGTAACGAAAGATATGGTAATCTTAATAGACAAAACAGAAACCAAATCGGTATGGCTTTTCTAGATGGTAAAACGCCCTGTATTTTAGCAGCTAGAGGGACCTATAAATTAATGACGGTACAAGCCTGGCAGCTAAACAATAACACTTTAGAAAATTTATGGTGTTGGGACGGTGATGAAGAAAATCCAGTTGTTAGAAGTCAAGGAGCACACAACATGGTTTGTGGAGATGTGAATAATGACGGTACTGATGAAATCCTATTGGGGTCCTGTATGCTCAATAGTAATGGAACTTTACGCTGGTCAACAGGGTTAGGGCACTCAGATAAGGCATACCTTACAGATATTGATCCTCAACGTGAAGGACTGGAGGTTTTTCTTGCTCTTGAACCTTGGCATGATAATGGCTATGGAGTATGTACTGTAGATGCAAATACAGGAGAGAAAATCTGGGGAATAGGACATAAAACATATCATGTAGGTGATGGTATGGTTGCCGATATTGATCCTTTAAGTCCCGGATTAGAGTGTTTTGCCAGTGAAGATCGCAAAGGAGGCTCAACAGATAAATATTTATTGTCTTCAAAAGGTAAAAAGATTGGCTCCAATGAAGAAGTGCCCCCTTGTAAATACTGGGTTTGGTGGGATTCAGGATACACTCGACAAGTAGTAATCAAAGAGAAAGAGAACACCAATAAAGTAACTTATTGGAAAGGAGAAACCCTTAACAATGGAATTGAGGGAACGATTTTACTTATTGCAGATATCATGGGGGACTGGCGTGAAGAAATAATTACAGCTTTACCTGGTGAAATACGAATTTATCACACATCACATCCAGCCAAAGAAAGAAAAGTTTCTCTTATGCAAGACCCTCTTTACAGAAGTTATGTCCTTCAAAACTCACAAGGATATTACCAATCACCAGTTACAGGGTATTATCTAGGAAATTAAGAAAATAAAAATATTTTATCATACGGTTATAACGACATTGAATGGTTATAACTTTAATAAGAAACGGATCATAAATTATGAAAAAAACATTAATTCTACTCCTCTTTCTACTTACCGTTAGTAATGGGATATGGAGTAAAGATCGCTATCACTATTTATACGAGAACCTACCATTTGACATGCCTAAACTATCTATTCCTAACTTCCCAAACAATGAGGTGTCTATCACCGATTTTGGAGGTATTGGAGATGGCACACATCTTAACTCTGAATCTTTTCAGAAAGCAATAGATTTCCTATCAAAGAAAGGAGGAGGGATTCTTAATGTTCCTTCGGGTATATGGCTTACAGGTCCTATTAAGTTAAAAAGCAATATCAATCTACACTTACAAGATAGAGCTATTCTTCTTTTCTCTTCGGATAAAAGTCTATACCCTATAGTAGAAACGTCCTTTGAAGGATTGGACACACGCAGATGTCAATCTCCCATTTCAGGCAAAGATTTGACCAACATTGCGATTACAGGGAGTGGTGCTATTGATGGGAATGGTCATTTTTGGCGTCCTCTAAAAAAACAGAAAGTAAATGAAGGACTTTGGAAAAAGACTTTAGGGCGTGGTGGTGTTCTCAAACGAGATGACTATTGGATGCCTTCAGCAGCATATTTACATGCAGATACTATTAGTGACATGAACGTTCCACGTCATTTTACGACTGATGAAGAGTGGTACGCAGTACGTGATTTTTTACGCCCTGTGATGATTAGTTTTCAAAATTGTAAAAACATCTATTTACAAGGTGTTATTTTTCAAAACTCTCCTGCATGGAATATTCATCCTTTAATGTGTGAAAACTTAATTATTGATGGTGTACAAGTGCGTAATCCAGCATATGCTCAGAATGGTGATGGTCTCGATTTAGAATCATGCAAAAACAGCATCATAGTAAACAGTTCTTTCGATGTAGGAGATGATGGTATTTGTATAAAATCTGGCAAGGACGAAGATGGAAGAAATCGCGGTATACCTTGTGAAAATGTCATTGTAGATAATTGTACTGTATTCAAAGGACACGGCGGATTTGTTGTAGGCAGTGAAATGTCAGGAGGAGCAAAAAACATTATGGTTTCCAACTGTCAGTTCCTGGGAACCGATGTGGGTATTCGTTTTAAGAGCAAACGAGGAAGAGGAGGTGTAGTAGAAAAAATATACCTATCTAATATCAGCATGATTGATATTGCTACTGAACCTATACACTTTAATCTATACTATGGAGGTAAGTCTGTAGTAGAAGATTTGGAAGATGGAACAAAAGTTGTTCCTCAAGAAAATCTCCCTCAAGTAGATGAAACCACCCCTACGTTCAGAGACATCTTTATCAAAGATGTATATTGTAGCTATGCACGCAAAGCAATGTATTTCTATGGATTACCGGAGCACAATATCGATAATATTCAGATAGAGAATGTGGTAATCCATTCTAAATATGGAGCAGACCTACTAGAATCAAAAAATATTTCCTTGAAAAACATCAGCATTTACCCTGAAGAAGGAGTCGCACTACAATTAGGAAATGTACAAAACGTTCTTATTGAAAATCTCGACGCCGGTTTAAATTTAGATCATATAATCTCTGTGTCCGGGAGTAATACAAAGAGTGTTATAATTGATACTCAATACAATCAAAATCAGATCAAAGTTTCTAAATCTTTATTGAATAAAGAGGTGAAAATAAAAACAAAAGAATAAACACAAAGATGAAAATAAAATCATTCTGCACAGCTCTCCTTTTTCTAGTCTGCTCTTTAACTATACAAGCACAGATACCTTCATTCGATTGGATGAAGAATGTGG
>CAZGUI010000033.1:0-11590 GCA_964528875.1 uncultured Bacteroides sp.
GTTTGCAGAAGTGAAAACCACTGTCACAAACTCTTGGTTTCATATGTTCTTCATAAACCTTACCAACTTCATACTGAAAACCTCTACATGTCCAATCAGGATTGAACACTTTGTATCCTTTTACGCCATAGTTACAAAAATTATTTAATTCCATTTTACCGCCCTCATTAAATTTTCTTGACTTGTGTCTTTTTCTTTTATTGCTTGCGTAACCTTTTGGTCGAAAGTGTTTTTGGTTACTATGTGTATTATATTTCCCTAATCGACCACCATCGGTTATAGAAATCCCATACGGTGGGTCAACTATTGCTAAATCAAAATATTTATCAGGTATTTCTTTCATCAAATCCATACAATCAACATTGTAGAAGCCATTCATTTTATACTTCACATTTTCCTCCTAACAAATATAAATCTTTGCACTTCCTGCTACCTTTTCAACTTCTTTTCTGAACAATTTTTCATCGCTGTTGCTCTCGGACAAGTGTAATAAATATACAGCCTGTAATTTGTCCGTATCTGTTGCCTTTAGAAACTCTATAAATGTCTCCAAACTCATGTGACTGTGCATGACTCTTGCTGCTACGAAATCATTTATCTTGCCCGCCCTGCGTTTTTTCTTTAACAATTCCATTGAATAATTACACTCACCCATAATATGTGTTAATCCGCTGAACTTGTATTTTAAATAATGTGTGTCTGTAAAGTACAAAAGCTTTTCTTTCGTTTCTCTTGAATAGATTAAAAAGCCTAAAGGTTCTTCCGCATCATGCTCAACATCAAAGGGTAAAACGGTGAATGTGCCTATGTTGAGTTGTTTAAGGGCTTTAACTATATGCACTCTGTATCCCGACAAGCCGCATAGTTTAGCCGTTCCTGATGAAGTGTAGGTGTCCACACCTAACCTTAAAATGTCTCTTGCACCCTCGCTATGGTCTTTGTGTTCGTGGGTAATTAAACAGCCGTCTATCCCGCTTATTTCAAACCCCATAGCCTCTCGGAGTGCCTTGATTGATAGTCCTGCATCAAGCAGTAATGATGTTTTGCCATCTGATATTCTGTATGCGTTACCACTACTGCTTGATGCATAAATATTCACTGTCAAGTGAATAAACTTTCATCTGGTTCAATCGGCTGTCCTTGAACCTCATCTTCTACTTCTTCATGCTCAATGTCGATTAAGACCTGATTTGCTTCATCTTCTGATATTGCAACTGACTCTGCTTCGGTAAATTCCATGTTGGTTTCCATCATTTGATAATAGCTATCACTAACTTTGTCGGGGTCAATCGGCAAATACTTTTCCGAAAAGCCTTCACGAATTAGTGTTTTGAAAACCATTTCTTTACGCCAACCCTCTTTTTGGTCGTTTCCCCAAAAGTTGACATTCCCGTGATAAGGCCTGCGTTTCAGTATCTCCTTAATTGACATGATGATTAGCTTATTGTTTGCCGGGTTCTCAAAGCCAAGATAAACAAAGCCGCCTATGATTTCGCCCCTGTCAAACGGGTCGGTCACTTCAAACACATAGTTCTCAACAGGATTGTCAAAAGACTTTTTCATAGGCTCAAACCTGTCTTTAGAGTAAACTATTTCGATTGTATCGCTTATAGGTGGGTCAATAGCATGTTTCTTTGCCATGTACCTTATGCCATTATACCCTTCCATCAAGTTGATTATGTACTGCTTGTTGTCGGGGTCATAGAAAGGTATCGGGAACAGTGTGTTCTTCTGTCTCATGTCCAAGCCTTGCTGGGCATAGTGCTTCAAGTCCTCGGCATATCTTTTCAAGTCAACATTATTCCAGGTTACTTTCGGATAACCGTCCCTTAGCTTTGCGTTTCTTATCACTTCATCTGTTTTGACAAAGTAGCCCTGTATCAGTTCTTTTTGCTTTTCGGTTACATTTGCCAAACCGCCAAAACTTGAAGCAAGCTCCGCCATGACCATATTGACAAATCTTTGGCTCATTGTCAGTTCTTGTGTTTCTTTTTTTGTTATTTTTTTACTCATTCTTTTCCTCCTTGTATATTTCCTTGTCTAACCACCCTTAAATCTAACTCTTGACATTCCTTATCTACTACCAACCCTATTAGCTGAAAGTCAGTGCCAATTATCTCCGTAACACCCTCCGCTTTGTCCAGGAATACGGGCAGACGACAGTCCCATTTATTTGATAGTATGTTTATAAGCTCCAAGCCAGCATTAAGCTTGCCGGCCGTGTTTGCCGATTGATAAGGCACATGACCGCCTGTTGCTGTCGGCACTAAAATATCACAAGCTTCGGCATATCCGCCATTAACCTGCTGCTCAAAGAACCTAACTTGTAAGTGTTTCAGCTTGGAGTTGACGGCATCTTCTAAATATCTTGCCTTTGAAGCTGTAAACTGTTCGCACAAGTCCAAGCCCCTTAAAAGCACTTCATACTCTTTTGCGATGGCTTCCTGCTCTTGAGCTAATTCTTTTATCCTTGCTTTTTGTCTTTGAACCTGTTCAGCATTGCTTTTCGCAACCGCCAGTTGGCTCTCGGTCTGCGATAGCTCCCTTGCTTTCTCAAGTGCCCTCTCTAAATCGTTGTCGCTATTGGTTTCTTTTTCGGCTTTTTCAATTGCCTTTTTTAGGGTTTTAATCTTCGCCTTGGTTGTGTCCGCTTCCTGCAAGCTCTTTTCAAGTACCTTTTCATAACTCTTGATTCTATCCTCGGCTATTTCAATTTGTTTGTTTCTGCGTCTTTCGGCTTCGTCAAACGGCAACATCTGACCACAAGCACTACAAGTGAATTTGTCCGAACTGACCGCATCGCTTAACTTTTCTTTCGCATGTGATAAGTCCCTTTGATTGTTCTTAACTCTGGTTTCCATACCCGCAAGCCAAACAGTCTCTTTCCCAAGTTCAACCCTTAATTCGTTTAGATTTGCTTGCCTATGATTGCCCGCTTTGTCCTCTAACTCTGCAAGCTCTTGTTTTAAGCGTTTAACGGTGGTCACAAGGGGTTTTTGGTCAACCTTGGTGTCTTGTATCGTGTCTTGGAGTTCGTCCAGCAAATCCCCCTTTTTGCGAAGCCTGTTCTTCAATCCCTCGTCACCGTTTATTTGACTATTCGCCATCCTGATAAACTCTTCAACGCTGTGCCTTTGCCCATTGCTGTTTGGCACTTCAAGATATCCTTTCAGCTCTGACAGTCTGTTGTTTTTCTTAAAAACTTCCTCGTCTGTGATATTGCCGAAAACATCTAAAAGAATTGACCGCCTTTTCTGCCAAGCTAATGCGCCTGCAAAATAATGTGGCATGGTTAAAATCTTAATAATTTCGTCATCGTGTGAAGTTAAACCTGATATCTTCTCCTTGTATTCTGTTGCCGATACTGGCACATCGTTTATGTGGTGTGTGGTTCTGTGCCCGCTAAACTCTGCCTTGGGGGCGTTTCTTTTCTTCTTCCAAACCTCCTCATATACCTTTTCAAGCGTTATCCTTGAACCGTCTTTTAGCTCAAAAACACCCTTTGCACTGTTTTTCTTCTTATGGACAGGCTTTCCGTCCTTGGTCAATGTTTTGGGAGAGTAGCCCTTCTCGTCCGTGCTTGCCTTTCCAAATAACAGCCAAGTGTAAGCATTAAACACTGTGGTCTTTCCTGTTCCGTTGTTGCCGTGGATGAAGGCATCTTTGCCGTCAAACTCGAAGAACCCTTCTTCGATGCCTTGAAAGTCTTTTAACTTCAAGCTTATCAGTTTCACTCTTTGCCCTCCTTTATTTTGTAAATCGTTACCTCAACTCTTGGCACATCTGAATAGTACTTGCTTATCAAAGAGTCAACCATCTGGGAGTCATCACGGTATGCAATGTCATTAAGTGCGTCTGCAATTATTTTTCCCACATTATCCCAATCGGGGCGTTTAATAGGTCTTATTTTCTTTGCAATCATTAGCCTGGTTCTTTTTTTGCTGGTGCTTTTCGGTATTCCAAAGTAAGCATCAACTCTCATTCCCAGCATATCCCTGTCGCCAAACCTAAAGTCTTTGCACTGCCTTCGGTACTCCACAGCGACCAATGTTTCGTAGTTGACCGTCTTCTCGGGAGTGTATGTTCTGACATGCTTTCCCGCCCTTGCAAACCTCGGCCTGGCTTTTGCCACAGGTTCGCCCATGATTTTAAATCGCACTGTGTCTTTTGTCGGCAGTCTTTCGTCAAAGGTTTTCTTCCATTCTTCCAAGTCATAACTTGGTTTCATCGTTACCATCCTCACTTTCCCAGTATTCTATCCCAAGCTCAATTTGCCCTCTTGTTGAGAGCCAAGTCCTTAAAGGTTTCAGCCTTACCAAGATTGACATGGCCCTTCGGTACTCTTGCCAATAATACTTTTCTGCTTCTTTTTCTTGTTCATCTGTTGGTATGTAATACCCCCTGCCATCTTGCAAGTTTATTATAGGTACATACCTCCTCAACCTTGCTATTATCTTTCGGAGCTTTCGGTCTGTGTTTTTGTCAAACATGTCTCGCCTTAATTCCATTCCGTCTTCTAACCAAAGCAATATGTATTTTTCATCTTTGGTTAGGTTCTTTTTCCATTCCTTCACAGTCCCCACCTCTTTTCTTTTAGTGCCTTTTGATGTTTTCTCGCATAATGCGTTTCGTGAATGCCCTTGTTGAACAATTTCCTTGCACCTGTTTCGCCTAAATTGTACCGCATCAATGTTTCAGTATCTGTCGCACTTGGATATTTGGCTTGCAATTCAGCTATCAAAAACACGCCGCATTCGATATTTTGGTAGGGGTCAAGAAAATCTGTTATCCCTAAAGCTTTTTTCAACTTTTCGTGATTGCAAATATTTATTTGGCACAAACCCCAATCATTCGTTTTACTTATCAACTTTGGACTGAAATTGCTCTCAATTTTTATCAAAGCAAGCATAAAATCAGCGTCAACGCCATAATGATTGCAAACACCTGTCAAATGTTCCCATAAACAGGGCGTGGCTTCATTTTCCTCTGTCGGGCTTGTGTTCTCCTGTTCAAGTTCAAAAACCTCTGTTTGCTCCTGTTTTGTGCACATTTCAGCATGTTGTGTATTTACTGTCTGAACAGTGACAAGGAGCAAAAGAGCAATCGCTATCGGTACAACTGTAAGCTGCTTCACTTAACCCACCCCTCCCACGGTCTTGCGCCGCTGTAATACTTACGGGATATCCTGTTTTGCTTCGCCTCTGAAAGCGAAGATAACCTTTTAGCCCACTTAATCTTGCTTAATTTGTCATCCGCTTCATTCTTGTAGAAGCGGCAGCTCTGTGTTTGCTCGCACCTTCCCAATAAACCGCGGCACGAGTCATTTCTCCTCAAGGAAACACAATCGCAAGGCCTCTCTACTGCCCTGATAGCTTCCTGAAGCCTTTTCAGGTTTATCTCGTTTTGCAACTTTCTTGCTTCATCTCTCACTGGATTCCCACCTCACGCCTTATTTTCTTCAGGGCTCTGATTGCCCTTCTTGAAGATATAATGTCAGCAATCATATCGGGCTCTCTTGCCTTAAACTCGGTCAATGTTTCAAGTGCCCAACTTATGCCGTTTGTGTAGGCATATTTAATTTCAATCTCAACATCTTTCTTGTGTTCTTCATAGTCATATTCGGCATCTTCAAGCCTTGACTCTTCAATGACAATCCTGTTATCCAAGTTGTCTTGGCCGTTCCATGTTTCAAGCACCTTTGAGGCTGTCCACTTCTTTATCCTGACCTTGCCAATGTTCCATAGATGCTTGTCTATAATTGCACAAGCCCCATGTGCTGTTTTTGCACTTCGCGCTTCTTGGCAAATGTCAAAGCTTAAATCGGAGTATTCTTTATCCCATCTGTTATATTCGTTATTGTAGAACCTAATATATTCTTTCACTTTTTCACCCCTCTATATAATCCCATCCGTCTTTTGTTTTGCTAAAAACGCACTCTTCGCAGTAATAATCTCCGTCAATGTCAAGTATTCTGTCATCTACTTCAAACTCATATTCGCACTCGTAACACTCCATGTTAAGTTTTGGTATTTCGGCGTTTGGGCAACCGCTTGCACATGGATTAGTCAGGCAGTACTCGCACCCCATATCTCATCTCTCCTTTACTTTTTTTGTTCTCCTCAACCGTTCGCTCTGTCAGGAATGTTGCTACCGTCTCAATTGCCGTTAAGTTCAATAAATCTTTAAGGTAAACTATTTCTGCCTGTGTCCACGGTAATATTCCGTTTGCTTTGTAGCTCATTGAGGTTGTTGACAAGTCCATTAAGTCTGCCAACTCTCTTTGATTAATCCCCCTCCTTTTTAATGCCGCAACAAACCTCTTGTTGCTTGTATATATTTTGTCTGGATATTCCACCTGTCCCCCTCCTTTCTTTTTGCTTTTCCTGCCTGAACATTGAAAACAACTGGTTTAAAAATGCGTCAAGTGTCGGGAAATATAGAAAAATGACCATTCCTATCAATTTCATCATAATTTCGCCCCCTTTCTCTGCCAAAGTTCAACCTGTGGTTGATGTGGGCTAACCATACCACAGCAAATTGCCAAATGTCAAGGGTTTTTGTAAAAATAGTTTAAAATTATTTTTAGGCATAGCAAAACGCCACCCATAATTAAATGAGTGACGCTCTGCAAGAGTGAAGTAGAAAAGGGGTTAAGTTATTGGTGTGTCTATCTTTTAAAGATTTCCTTTAGTAAGGTTCTTAATTTATCTAAAAATGTTTCTATCGGGTCTTGCTTAGGTTTTTCTTCACGGTCTTTTTCGGGTTCTTCCTTGTTGCCCTCTTTAATGTTGGCTGTTGGTGTTTCAGGTTTTGGAGACACAGTGTTTAGTTTGTTTAGGTGCTTTTCATGAACGCCCGAGTTGATATCATTGTTTTTGTCTGTGCTTTGCCCAACAACAACCCTTGTACCCTTTACCGAACGAACAATCCAGTGTTTATTATAAGCCCAAGCCGGTACTGGCTTCCCTGTATCAAAGATTGCGTTGGGTTTAAATGTCACTATGTCGTCTTTTTTAAAAGTTTCTGTCGGCCTTGGCTCTGGCTTTGGCTCTTTATATGTTACTCCCACATTCGCACATAGAGCTTTGGCCATACCTACCGCTAAAGCGTCGAATTTGCTATCAAATAGAGCGTTGTCGCCTTCATTAGATATAAAGCCTACCTCAACCAAGCAAGCTGGCATAACGGTGTTTTTGTTGACACCAAAGTCAGTGTAAGACGGAGCACCCTTTTTCACTTTTCTATCAGCAAAGCCAACCTTCACAAGCTCATCTTGTATTCTTTGAGCTTTTTTAATTGTATCAGCTGAAGTTTTAGAATAAACCCAAACTTCCGCACCTTTTGCGGATTCGCTTGTGTAAGAATTTCGGTGGATGCTTATGAAATAGTTTGCACCCCAGCTGTTAGCCGCTGCCGTCCTCTCGTTGATTGTCTTCTTAATATCGGTGGTTCTGGTCATCGATACTGATATGCCCTGCTCCTGTAGCAGGGTCTTTATTTTGTTGGCAAGCCTAAGCACATCATCGCTTTCGCGCCTGCCAAAGGCGACCGCCCCAGGGTCTGACCCGCCGTGTCCTGCGTCTATATATATCCTTTTAGCCATATTCTCCTCCTTAATCTTCGCCCTCGCTTGCCTGTCTGCGTTTTAATTCTTCCAACTCCGAATGTATCTTTGTGTCAAGCCACAAATCCACATCTGAATACACTTCGCTCAATGCCCATTTTGCTGGTTGCGTTAGCCCAGCCAAAACTCTCCTTTTTGCCGTGTTAAATACCTCTTTTTGATAGCTTGATGTCCATTCGTCTGTACCCTTGACACCCTCAACCATTGTTTGGAAAACGGCTTGTACGGCCTGTATTGTGGCTTTTTCGGCCTCTGCGATATAGCCGTCAAGCTTTGTCCACTCGTTCTTTGCTTGCCATTCGTTAAATGCTTTGTTGATGAGGTTTACAAGTATGCCGCCTAATGCCGTTAGGATTGGAATTAGCAAAACATATAAACCCTCTTTTGTAAGTGCTAAAATGTCCATTTTATACCCCCTTAAATAAATTGAAAATTGCATTAAGTAAATCATCCAACCAAGGAAAATACAGGGGAATTAGCGTAAATAATGCGTGCATAGTTATGCTCCTTTTTTATCTGTAAAAACATTTTTATTGAGTACCTTTACTTGTTCTTCGACCTTTATGATGCGTTCACTGTGTGCTTTAACCTCACAGCGAACATCTCGGACTTCTGTCTTTATGTCTGTGACGTCTTTTGCCACCCTGTCCAATGTTGCGTTCATAACCGCAAGTAAAGTGGCTTCCTTTTGGTCATCTTGTTTGTTGTTCCTTCTCAAGCCCAGCACCCCCAGTAGTACCGCAAAAGATACCGATATTACGGTAAGTAATATTGATAAATCAAGTGTCATTTTGTCACCTCGTAGATTAGTAGATTTTTAATTTAAGTCTTCAAGCTCGTTTTCAAGCCAGTTGATTTGGTCTCGGATTGCTTGTCTTTCTCTGTGGACATCCTCACAATCGTAAGGACAGGGCATTGCGGCGTTTTCCGTCAAAAGGCTATACTCGTACATTTTAACCTCTTTAATCTCGCCTCTGCGTGTCCTCTTTTCTCTTTAGCCGGGCCGAGGGCATATTCCGTAACCTCGCCCGCAAGTGCGGAGGAAAGCGTGTTTATAGCTAAATTTATGAGTGCGGACATAACCTTGTTAAGGTCATTGTTCTCGACTTGAATAGCGGTGCAAATTTCATCATCACTTAAAAGTGCATCCTCCTCTCTGATATCGCCCAAAAGAAACCTATAATAGTCCTTCGTAGGCGGGTTTTTGCTTACATTTTCAAAGTTGTAATTCCAGTTTACCATACTACTGCCTCCCTCGTTCCAGTCGTTGTCCCGTCTAACAATTCCCCATAAGGGCTTGTGTTTCTGATTATATTCCCACTCGGTTCGTTCATATCCCATTCGCCCACAAGTCCTACTCTTGAGATAGGATATTGCCTGTAAAGTGTGTAGATTTCTTCGGGTGATAGAACACGGTTGTAATATTTGAGCTGTTGGAGTTGTGTTTTGTCGACCGTCGTACTACAACCAAGCGGTGTTGTCGGCGAATTGTAAAGCGTTGTCGGTAAGCTTGCGTTTATTGCGTTTTGAGTACCGTCAATATACAAAGCTCCAGTGCCGTTTGAAAAAGTAAAAACAATGTGATGCCAAGTGTTGTCAACGGTTGTCGAAAAAGAGGGTACCAATAATGTGCCTGATGTTCCATTTGGGGAAATATACGCACTTATCGCATTCGCACCACTACGAATTATTATCCCCCAGACACGCTTATCTCCATCCACAAGCCACCGCCTTATAATATATTTATTCACTGACGGTAAATAATCCGTGCTTTTAAACCAAAACGCAACACTGAAATTATTTGTTAAATTCATCACAGACTCGGTCGGCATTGAGTATTGTTGACCTGTTACAATTTCCAAACACTTATAATTTTCCCTTTTCACTAACAGCTTTTTCTTCTCAATCATTATTCATCACCAGCCCATCACAAACTACGCACTCATTATTCATCACCAGCCCATCACAAACTACGCACTCAATCACACCTGCTATCTTCGGAACGGATATAAAATCACCCACAATTTGATAATTTTCCGATAATATTCTCGGTGGATTGCCCTGCATATAATCCGCATCTTCTATTTCCACTTCGTACGCATCAGGATTGCTAAAATATAGACAAAATGGGGTCGTGTCAGAACTCTCAAGAGTTATGACTGCATCATCCTCTACCGTGATAAAACAGTGTATTCCAAGGGATAAATCAATCGTAAGTGAACCGTCTGCGATTAAAGTCTGTTTGTTGGATAAGGTTCCGACAGGCTCACCATTCCAAGTTAGTTGACCACATCTGTTTATCCCGAAAGGCTTTAAAGCGTTTTCGTTTTGATGCCAATGGTCAAAAACCGTTACGCTGTCATCCGGCTCTTTTGCTCCGAGCAGCAAGTCATTAGCCCTTAAAACGGGTGATAATGGCTCGCCTTTATAATATATTTTCTTGTTTGGCATTTACTTTCACTCCTTTGGAATTAGGGCATCTATCAAGTCTCTCAAGGCATCGGCATAGCCGTCTACCGTTGACTGTTCATCTACCTTTAAATCCCAGACGATATTATTGTAGTAGTATTCTTCCAAAGCTGTCACACTATCGGTTGAATAGTTGTCAAGGTCCGGCTTACTGTCCCAAATATCATTAACCTCAGTGTAATCCGCTTCACGAAGTTCAAGACCACCTATGGCCCCGTTCAGGAAGTTACGAAGGTCGTCAAGGAATAAAAGGTGCATAGAAATATCCTCTGGCAGGTCCGGGTAAATATTTGAAACAAGCATAGCATACACTGCTGAATAAAGGTTTTTAAAGCGACAGTAAAGAGTAACTATTTGATATTCGTCATCTCTGTACATCCACGCCGTACCGCCTGGCTTCAAAATATCATGAGCCCACGCCAGGGCTTGCCAGTACTCTGTGAAGTCAAGCCACCTTCCTGAAAAATCAACCTCGTAAAGCTTTTCCTCTTTTTCCGACAACTCTGAAAAGTCTGTGTAAGAAATGGGCGTTGCTTTGCCGAGCTTGTCATCAATTCTTTCATTTATATCCGCTAAACCGCTTATGAGTGATTTGATTTTAGGGTCGGATACAGGCACAAATTCACCCTCTGAATTGCGGGTGTATAAAGTGTAGTAAAAGGCAGGTTGAAAAGGGGTAGGGGAGATGAATTTAGATAGTTCTCGTGGGTTGGTCATAAGTGAACATTTGCCCATTTCACTAAAATCAGGCAAGTCTGAATACGAAATAGGAATAACCTCTTGCCCTGCCCATTCTTGCTTATACCAACCTTGCGGAATAGGTTCGGTTATGGGAAAATGTGTGCTTTCAACGTCATCATAACCGTCGGGCAAGTGCCAGTAGTCCCAACCATCTCTAAAGTCGTGTATCTCCCAACCGACAGGGAAATACCAAGTGCTTGGATTAAAGGCTCTTGCTCTGAATAAAGCACTGCCTATTTGAACGCTCGCATCCATTAAGGGTCTTTCAGCTTTTTCCGATACGTAAACAGTATCGTAAATCTCGCCCTCAACGAATAAATCACCGTCCGCTTCTTCGCTTGCGGTTTTTACAATTGCTTGTCTTGTTCCTGCCGGTAATTCTTCTAACTCCGACACAGAGTCAACTTCCTCAATTTTAATCCCCAATGCTATACCGCCTAAATAGATTTGACCGTCAACCATGTAAAATGAGTTTAGAATATCGGCATTAGGGTGTGTGTGTCTTGCGTTTGTATTGCCTATTACTAATTTGTATAAATTCTCGATATTCTCAACGGAGCGCCATCCGTTGTCATAAGCGTATAAAATAGCCGTTTCGTTGTGTTGCGGATAAGGATTTGGGGAAATGAAATAGCCGATATCACCGCGAACCTCCTCGATTTCAACATCTTCTATTTCAGGAATGTCAGAAAAATCAATCGGTATACCTGTGATGGTGTGTGTTGAGGGGTCAAAATTAACTTCTATCCATCCAGC
>CAZGUI010000033.1:11690-27906 GCA_964528875.1 uncultured Bacteroides sp.
TGCTTCTTCCCACGGCGCTATAGGATTAGGATTGACATATAATTTATCAAACTCTTGACCGACTTCAAATATATAAGGGTCGAATAAAGGAGAAACAGTACGGACAAGGGCAAGTGTGCCTGTTGAGGGTAGGTCTGAAATAGAGTCTACGAATACCAAGTCGTCAGACGGTTCAGCACTTGCAACAATCCAACCTTGCTTGTAAATATAAAGGATTGCATATCGCTCACCGTCTTCATCTTCAAACAAAACAGATGCCAAAGTGCCGTTTTCAGCTGCTTCGGGCAAATCGTCAACACTGTCATAAATCTCAATAGCACCAAAAACATCATCTTCTGGTATTTCTGTTTTAGCGTTTGCACCCTTAACCAAAATATGAGAAACATAGTTTGTCGGTAAAACAGTATCATCTTTCTCCCCAAAGACTCCGATAAACAAAACACCGTAACCTTTTACAGCATCTTTCGGAAAAGCACAAACATCATTTTCATCTAACTTTGCAAGTGTCTTGAATTTAGGGTTAGTATAAAACACAACCGTCTTATCAAAACCATCCCATTCGCCGTCAAACTCAAACTTGCAAGTATCATAATTTTGCTGTGAACCAACTAAAGCCGACAACCTTTTAGCCATCGCAAGTGTAGTTCCATCCGCTCTTAATAGTAATTCTGCCATATAATAACCCCCGACGCTCCCTCAAGCTATATCATAAATCAAAGCCTATCGCTGTCATCCACCTGTCATACTCCTCACTGCTGACCAAGTGCGTATCAAAATAATCTTTGCCGATTATGTCAAGCAGCACATCAATCCGCTCCGCTGTAACAGGAATGCCGCCAAAAATATAGGTTGCGTTTAAAATTATGACATTCTTAAAAACCGTGTGCCCTTCACCATCAAAGTGACATCCGTAAGCATAAAGACTCCTTTCAGCGGATTCGTCAGTATACCCAACTAATCGGCTGTCTTTATTGTAACGCCCTTTATTATAAGCGGGAATCAAAACAAAGTTAGGCGAAAGCGTTGTCATCCTTCCCCTCGCTGTACTTTTTTCTGTATCTATTTCGCCAAAATATTCAACCTCACGCTTCGCATAATACATGTGACTCTTATCTAAATACACCTTCCCCCAAGCAGAGGATGTGTTGTTTGCATATCCCGTGAAAACCGTTCTCTCTGCATTATCTACCATGTTGTTTAGCGTAAGCACCGAATCAGCTTCTGCGTCTAAATACCGCTTCATCATCAACAGGCACATTTCAAAATCATTCCACTCTTCAAAATGCATTAAGTCAAGTGGTGTTTCAGGTAACTCTCCCACAACACGCCAAATCCAGTCTAATGCTGTTTTAAGCCCATTTAGGGCAACCCTCAACGCCTGAACATCTGTTGCGTGTAAGATGCTGTTAATCACCTTTTTAGACGGCAAAGTGATGCTTGGCCTATCCCATCCCCTTGTGTCTATTTCTGAAGCAATATAGCCCATGTTATCAATTAGCCTGTTGATATCGTCAACATTAAGGCAACCTTTCAACCGTGTAGTGGGTAAAGGGTATCCGCCACCGCCACGCCACTCCTCTTTTAGCCTTTTAGCTTCCGAGATATCGCTCCATGTTCTGTCAACAATAGGTTCAATCCAAGCCATCAGTCAACCACCCAGCCTTCCGCTAATCCTCTGAACATGCCGCCATTGTATGTAAATTTAACATCAGTCAGCAAGGCATGCTTCTCTTCTACCACGCTTGAGTTTGCTCGCGGCAAATCTATCTTTATTTTGTCGCCCGCATCAACTCTCGGGTCCGCACGCCACTCAAAGCTAACTCTGCGGTTGCTTTTAAGCAAGTCCTTGTGGTTAGCCATGAAAAAATTGGCATAGTCCGGAGAACTCGCAATCGGGTTAGCAACATCCAACGTTGCACCAGAATCTGAAAAGCGCAAGGGCGTGATAGTTCTCACAACCTTGAACATCCAGTTGCTCGAAAATATCTGAATCCGATACTTGAAGCCGGGAGAGGCTGTGCCTGAATGGTCAACACGAATCCTAACACCTGCATGATGCCACTCTTTCGTCACGGTGCCCGCTGGTTCACCGCTTGCGGGCAGCAAGTCAACGGTGAAAAACGCCTTGCTGAACCTTGGCTCCGGAAACCTGAAAAAAGTCCATGTTTTAGGCTCGACCTCGTAAACGATAGGCGTATCATCCTCTTCCTTTGTCTTGTAATCTACCACTACGGCATCAAGTTCTGCGCCCCTTAACCTCCGCCAAAGTGCCGTTTCAAAGTTTACAGTGCCAATTTTCTGCATTGTTTCAACTTTAGGCGGAGAGAACATGACATCTTCTGTTACATGGTAATTAGTATAAGGATAGTGTTTATTCCAAAACTCAATCGTCTTGCCCCTGTTTACCCTTATATCCCCACGGGCTAATTGAGAAACATAGTTCAGTGTTTCACCCGCTGTTGCGTCGGGAGCTAAAGCATATATCGGATTGTCGGCAACGCCCGTTCCAGTGTCGCTGAAGTCGAAACTGTACCCCGCACCAGGCGGAAGTGTAGTTACATCCTCCATAGTTTGGCTGGCAATAGATGACAGCATGCTGTACTCGCCATCGCTTAATTCCGCACGACTATTTATTTCATTCAAAAACCAAACAACATTTCGTGCCGTAAATCTCGTTTCAGTCCCGCCATGAGAATCAGCCACATCTGTTATATAAAAAGTACCGCCATTGATATAGTCTACCTTGGTCATTTTCTTGCTTAATTCTTCACCGTTAGGGACAGTCATGCCGTACTTTACACACACCTCGCTGCCGTAAATCAAGCCGTAACCATCTTCGTCACTCGCAACCCATCGCCAGCCCGCATCTTCAGCGCTGAACTCAACAGACGCATGCGGAAGAATCTCATTTAAAAACCCAAACTCTTGCTTATGCTCAAAAAAGAACAAAACCTCTTTTGTTAAGTCAAATCTCAACCCAGGAGTTATGTTGCCGATTCTCGGTCGGACAAAAGCGTCACTCCATTCATGTATTTCTATTTCAATCTTGTTATACTTTGTGGCAGTCGGTTTTACTAATCCAGTCAAGTCAAAGTAATGTGTCGGACCGCGCGGATAATCAATCCGTTCAATTGTCGTGAAGATAGAATCGTTGCCGTCATAAACTATATAAGAAACCATTGTTGGATAAGCGCCTGTTCCCGCCCCCCACACGACTGTAATGTAGGGAATATCAAGACTTTGATACGCGTTGAAGGTGCAAACAAATTTAGGGTTTTCGCCTGTTTGTGTACTCGCAACATTACCGCTTGAATCTGACATGAACTCTTCGGAAAAAATATGCCCTGCATACGGTATCGGCTCTGTTGCATCCCATATATAGTCATATGTTCCGTCTAAAATAATATGGTTCAGCTCAAGATATGACAACTTGGCATATTCAGGCGGTTCAGGTTGAGCAAAGTAGCTTCTGTCCGATATGCTTTTCCTTGTGCTTGTGCCAAAAAACGAAGAAATGATAGCGTTGTTACCGCCATTGATATCTTGAACAACATTCATGGACAGCAAAAGATGTGACTCACCTGTCACGGCCTCTTCAAAAGCATTTCTCCAAGCTTGTGTACTATCTTGCATGCTACACCTCGATTAAAGCCAACCTACACTCTGTCCATCCCATTACATGCCTTTGCGTGGGATGCCTGCGCCACATACCAGCAGACCTGTCACTTACATACATCCGCCTTGTTTCCCATGCGGCTGTCACCTGGTTAAAGAAAGTGACATTGTTCTCAAAGTTAGTGCTAAAGGGAGTCAAAATACTTGACCACTGTTCGGCCGTCAAGAATCGCCACGAAATATCTATCTTTGCAACATCATGCCTGACAACAGCACCTACCATCTTGCCTTGTAAGTTTCTTGCGCTGTCAACCATTGTGGCTGTGTTAGCGTTATATTTTGAAGGTTCAGGGTATTTGAAACCCCCTACCTTTACTAAATAATCATATCCCAACAGTAGCACCGCCCCTGTATGTTATTCCGCCCCTCGATTGTTGCCTCTTCTCGACCCTTGCCGCCATCTCCTTGCTGTCTAAATAGAACCTAAACTCTTGCTTGGTGTCAGCTTGCCTCTGGCCGCTCATGGCCTCTACAACAGCCTCGTAAACACCCGCCCTTATGCCATCAACTATCTGGTCATTGTTTGCAACGGCTGTTCTTCCGCCCATAGAGCCTACTAATTCAGCACCCGCTTCTCTTGCTATAAACAATTGTCCTTCATCAACAAACCCGCCGTCCGCCATCTTTTTAAATTCAATCGTCTTGATAAGCGGAATTTTTACACCTGGCAGATTGTTTATGTATCCAATCGCCGTGTTTATTGAGCCAAAGAACCCATTGATTAGGTTTTCGGCATATCCAAGAACAGAGTTTATGACCTTCTTGAAAGAATTACTCACAGCATCGCCGACAACCTTGCCGACCTCTGTAAACTTCGTTTTTATTTTGCCCCACAGTTTACTAAACCAATCGGGGATACCAGAAAACACACCCTTGATTGCTGTCCAGGCGTCAGTGAACTTATCCTTGAAAAAGTCTTTCACAGATGAGAAAATATCTTTAGTGCCGCTCCACAAATCACTAAACAATTCTCTCACACTGTCAATCTTGTCACTTATCCCTTGAAAGAGCCCCTTGACTATGTCCAAACCAAGCTCTGCCATGACCAATGACGGAGACTCAATCTTGAATAGTTTTTTAATCCAGCCGATAAATGGATCAAATATCTTTTCACGAACCCAGGTTCCAATCTTGTTAGTCAATCCCGACAAACCCCTAAAGAAACCTGCCATTGTATCCCAGCCCATCTCCTCAAACTTCTTGGCAAACCTGTCTGACAGCCCTGTGATAAGGCCTGCCAGTGTATCCCGTGATACCCCTATAAGGTTTGTGCCAAACACAAGCAGCTTGCCTGCAAGCTGTATCCAATTTATGTTGGCAACCGCATCGCCCAAGAACTCGCCTATTTTTGTGCCGATTTGGTTCCAGTCCGTCTTTTCTAAAAACTCGTTCACAAAGTCGAATATGCCGTGCAAGGTGTTGTTTATCTTTGTGCCAAGCCATTTGCCTGTCTTTGCAGCGTCCCATCTTTTAAAGATGCCGTTCACCTTGTCGGCGAACATCCCGCCCATACCCTTCCAGTCGCCCGCTCTTATTTTCTCTTTAATATCATCTATTACAGCCTTAACCTTGTCAGCCCAATCCGCTATCTTAGAGTCTATCTCAACCTCTTCAAACATACCGCCAAAATCAGGCATGCCCGCTGCACCTGCACCGCCACTGTCAGATAAAACATTAAGCTCATCAAAGCCTGCCGTTAAGCTGTTTACAGCCTTGGCTGTTTTTCCAGCCGCGTCTGCATAAGACTTTTGTTGTTTAACTGCCCTTGTCCAGGTTGATGCACCTGTTAATCTGGCCATAAATTGATTTATGACCTCAACCAGTTGAACAAACTTTTGGACAATATAATCTATTGCGGGTGCTAATGCGTTCATTAGCGGCGCAACTGCCGCCCCGATAGAGTTTTTCATATATTGTAAGTTTGTCGCCACGCTGTCCATTGACTGTGCAAATTGACCGCCAACAGCCCTACTCCATTGATAAAGGTTATCTGTGCCTTCCTTAAAAGCACCTGTAATCTCCTTTAAGATAGTCCGTATGAATCTATACATAGCAATTCTGCCGATAGACTTTACGAAGCCACCAACTGCCCCTGCCGCTCTTTGTGCGCCTTTTGCAAGTGCCTTGAACGGTGCAGCACTTATTTTGAACTTTATCTTAGCTATGCCCCAGAGGGCTTTACCCACTTTTCCCGCAACGGCACCCAAGTCTTTCAGGGAAATCTCCGCCTTGGTTGACTCGTCGCCGATAGACCTCAACAAGTCCCTTAGGCGCTCCAGTGCGGCGCTTTTTCTTGGGATAAAAGCACCACTTGACGCAGGCGGCCCAACGCCCCCCTCTGCCTCAGGCAAGGCTGGCAAGGGTACCTCCGGCACCTCAGGCATCTTCCTTCCTGCTGTGTCTGCAAGCCTGCTCATCTCATCAGCAATCCTTGATATACCGCTTGCGCTTACGCCGGACAGTTGTTTTAGTTGCGAAACAAGCGTTTTAAGACCGGGGTTTTGGCCAGCATCAGCCAGCTTGGTAACAGCTTTCGCCATCTTGTCAAGTTTGTTTATGCCTTCGCTGCTTATCTTCGCGGCAGCTACACTCAATTCTTTTATTCCATTTAAAGAATTTTTAAGTCTGGTTAGTGCCGTGTTCGCACCTTTGGCAGACGCCTCAATCTTTATCTCTAAGTTATCTATGTTAGGATTGGCCACTATCTAATCACCTGCCTGTGCCTGCTTTTCTTTGGCCTCAAACTCCCTGTTTACGCTTTCAGCCCATCGTGACATTCTTATCCTGTGCTGCTCATACGCCACGGCTTGCCTCTCCGCCTCTTGTCTTTCCCTTTGTTCTCTAATCTCCCCCGTTGTTGTCGGTATAGGTTCGGTCAGGTAGGGAATAGCCTTCTTTTCTTTGGCTAAAGCATTTGTCAGTGGTGCAGTTCTCGCTATCGCTTCATAGAAGTACAAGCCCTGCAACCACATATCCTCTGACTTTTCCCTTCGCTTCATCTCGTAAACATCACGGTATGTTTTAACCAGCCTAGGGGCACCGTGCCAAAATTCATCTTGAGGCATCCCGATATAGATATAAAAAGGTAGCACATCAAAAAAGATTTCTGTGTAAAGGGGCGGGGCTTCATCTGCCCCTGCTCCCTCCAGGGTAGACGGTTCTACCAGGCCGTCTCCCACTTTATGTTTCCCGAGTCTTCCTCATCATCCATCACGAGCGTATTGACTGTTTCGGCATACATCTCAAAGAGCTTCGCATACAAGCCCTCCTTGTCGCTCAGTTCACCGTGGATTTCCTCCAGCAAGGCCGGTCTGATGCTTTTGTGGTTGGCATAAAATGCGCCCTCAAACAACGCTTCCAGGGTGCTTAATGGTGCGCCCTCCACATCGTCAATGCGAAAGCCTTGTGCTTCCATACGCCTAATGGATGCTCTTGTGTATTCCAGGATATAGTCCCTCTCTTTGTAGCTAAAGCTAATCCTGTTCATCTTCACCTTGTTCTTCCCCATTTTCAACTTCCTTTCCTTCTTGCCCTTCAGGTTCTGGGTCTGATTGCGTTGCAGTTCCCTGCTCACCCTTTCAGCTTGCCGAGAACACTACCGGCGTGCTCGGTGCAATGGTAACTACCATTTCCATAACATCGTCAACGCCACCGCCCGACAGTTTAACCGAGGCTTGCCCTTTAAATGTCCACTTGCCCTCACTGCCTGTCGGGGTAACTACGCCCGTGGTGTTGTCTTTTGTACCGCCAGAGTAGAGTGCGTACGATTTTTCCTCGCCTTCCAGTCCCACAACCACGGCATAGTCCGTCGGGTTGTAGTTGCATGTAAACTCTAAACCGCCACCAACCCTCTTAACACCCGGTATGAATGTTTCTGTGTCAGTGCTCAAGTGTGTGGTCTCCAGCATGTTGGGTTCGCCACCCATGTCAGGATAGCTTTTAATATCGACTACTTTTTCATAGTCGCTCCCACTGTCCTTTTTCTTCATCAAAAAAGTATAAATGGTGCTAAGTGCATCAGTTGTTGCCATTATTCTTACCTCCCATAGACTTTACCGTCTGTGCTGATAAAGCCTGTAAATCTTCCAATATGTCTATATACTGCATCATCGTCAACGCCCCTAAACGGCCTGCTCATAGTTCTGTAAAGCCCTAAGCTAACCAAAGTGTCGCTGACGCTTTTAAATATTTTCTTGCCTTGCTGTTTTTTCCCAGCAGCGTTGTTTGTCCAAACTTGAACCTCGTACATAACTCGAACACGGTTTTCCTTGCTGCCGCTATCAACTGTTCTCGGATCTGTGGTGTTGTCTGCTTCTACCACGCTAACGGTCGGAAAGTGACTTGGGTTTCTTTCAAAAGTTGAAGTTACTTCAACCTTTGGAAACTCCTGCAAGAGGTTTGTTCTTACAGTTGTTAGTATGACATTTTCAAAATCAATCATTACTGCTAAACACCTCTCTGGCTATCCGTTCCACTTCCTGTCTCATTGCCTGTGCTGCGTCATACATACAGTAGTTAGGGTCGTTGCCTCGTGTCACAATCACGGTGCCCTTGCTACCGCTTACAACATGTGCTGTGCCACTGTTTGCGTGTGAAGGGTCGCCATAGTATCCCCAGGCTTTGTTTTGCCCCTTGCCTTGTCCGTACTCGCCTCGCAAGGCTCCATGTTCCGCTGCCTTTGGATGCCAGCCAGTGTTCCATACACCTGTTCCAAACTCTATGAAGGCTATCGCTTGACCGCTTGCCTTGATAACTAAAGTGTTTTCGTCAACCCATGTAGGGCTGCTCTCCACTGTAACATCGTTAATGCCGTCATACAGGGCGTTCTGAAAGCTTACACTTGCCTGTTCTATGCCAATGTCGGCCAACCTTTCGGCTAACAACTTGGTCTTTTTATCCAGGCTTTCTTGCAGCTTTTCAATAGCCTCAATCGCTACATCAATAGTGCCAAGAGTGCAAACAATCTTCTTCATTGCCTTTCAATCCTCCGTATCGCATAAGCGACAGAGTTTAATGACCTTGCAACCTTGATAACCACATAATCGTTCAGCGGGTTTTCATCCTCATCATATTCGGGTTTCTTGTCCACAAACAAGATAGAATTTTCATCCATAGGGAATTTTGGTTTGTCCAAGTAAATTATCTTGTCATACCTTAAATCAGAGCCAAACTGTTCAACCCTTGATATTCCTCTTGCAGCAGATACATGGCCCTTTACCTTGACAGGTTTCGTGTAAACAGTTGTTGTTTCGCCTGTGAAGCTCCCATGCTCATCTTTTAAGTCATCTTTCCCAACATAGTTTGAGTAGTAAAACACGGCTTGGTTGCGTTTTAAACATCTCACGCTAAATCACCTCGCCGAACGGCATGACTTCTTTCAGCATTGAGTCGGGCACATCTGCACTTTCAAATGTTCGCCTTATGTCGCCCTCGTTGTGGACAGTTTGACCTTCCGCACCCTGTTTGCTGTAAAGGTAGGATGCAATCTTGCATTGCAAGCCTGCGTGCATTGTGGGTACTTCCATTTCAGAAGTATCCCTGAACGGGTAAAGCTTTTTCAAGATTCTTTCTTTAGCAAAAGAGAGATACACGGCTATTTCCATATCCAAAGTTTCATCATCGTTGCCCATCTCGCCTAACAAGATTTTAGTTGCAACTATCTTCTCATTCTCGGTCATGCCGTGTACCTCCCCGGTTTCACTTAATCAGTCCGTCTTGCCATTTGTTTAAGGAGCAGATTCAAGAACCTTTTCAGCGTTAGTGTAAACAGTGCCTTCTGCATAGGCGGTAGCGGTTACTTTACACCTGATAAACTTGCCCTTGTCGCCAGCAACAGGTTTGTAAACAGCACTTGTTGCAGTATCAATGTCGGCATACTCACCGTTAGCTGTAGCAGCAACTTGCCATTGATAAGCAAATGTCACGGTGTCTTTCGGAATGCCATGATAGGTCATGACCAAGGCCTCTGTATTCACATTGTAGACAGCGGGTGCGGGCAGTGTGGCTTTAGTCAGAGTAGGTAGAACCTCATTAGTCAAGATAGGTGTAGTAGTGTAAATTCTCTTGCCGCTTTCAGGAGCTACAAACTCTTCGGAAAGACCTGTGATTTTAGCGTGATACCAACCCGGCCCGTGGTCAAGGCCGACCATACCAAAAATCTGATACTTTGTTCCGGCACCGACTTTACCGATTTCTTCAAGGAAGAAGTTACCTTTTTCAGGATGCGGTTGCTCAACAGGAGCCATAACACCAGGGTTAATCAGGCCAACTGTGCCAGCCGGTAAGTATTTGCCCAGGAGGACGCCAACTTCGCCAAGCGGAGTTATCAGCGTCTTAATGTTGATGCCGTTGACTTCTCTGCCGGTATCGGCAATCGTTAAGCCGTTAGCCACTGCGTCAGCATTGAGCTGATAAAGCGAAACGGAGTCAGCCAGAAGTACCAGGCCGTCTGTCGGAGCATTGGCACTATAAAGGCGTTGCATAGCCTCTGCCACTGTCCATAAGCCCAAAGTGCCACCGTCGGCTAAAACGATGTTGTCGTCAACAACGGCTGTCAAAACACCTCTTGACTTGTTAGCTGCATCGACTGCGGCCGCCTTGCTATATGCACCTGCTACAAAAGTAGCTTCAATGTCATTTGCAATTTTCTGCATACGGGCTTGAATTTGGAAGTCCATCTCGTCTGCGGGATTAGCCGCTTGGCCCGCAATATTCAAGTTGGCAAGTTCGCCCATGTTAGCGTCTTTGACATAGCTGGTATATACAGACTCGTGGAAGATTTGTGTCACATTAGTGATTTGCCCGCGAGTTATGAATGTTGCGTCTGGTGCGGTCAAAGAGCCCGCTTCTGTGATTTCGGGTTGTGTTCCGCCCGCTACCGTGTAACCTTGTCCTACGGCGAATTCTTTGCTGTTAGTTGTTTTTCTGTTAGCACCGATTAAGGTGCTCAAGGGCGTTGCCGTGTTGCCCTTGTTAAAGAGTGCTCCCGAATAGTTCAGTGCACTAAAACTTGTCGCTATATTTTCGCTCATTTTTAAAACTCCTTATTTTTAAATTTTAAAGCCTTCCTCTTCGGCTAATTGCCTTTTGAGTGCGGAAGCTTCTGCAATCCTGCCCTCTTGTTCAAGTTGGGCTATTTGTTTTTTTCTGGTTGATACCAAGTCGGGGCTTCCGCCTGCCTTTGGTTCGGGTGTTGATTTGTAAAGTTGTTCCTTGACCTTTTGTTCCAGAGCTTCTTGATGTTGTTTTTGTATTTCGATTACTTTTGCCGTATCGCCAGTAGCTAATGCTTTGGCCGTTTCCAACGCAAGTTCGTCGGAATACCCTAACCCCAAAAAGCCTGCCTTGTGTTCGCTTACGGTCTTCTCTTGCCGAAGGTTTTCAAGTTCCTTTTGCATAGCCGTTAAAGCTTCGTCTTTCTCCGCCTGTTTTTGTTCGTCTTCGGAAAGCAAAGCGTTGTGCTTCTGCTTCCATTCTTCCGCCTCTTTCTTTCGCTTTGCAACATCGGAGGCCGTCTTGTCGTACAAATCTTTCTTCACATATCCGTCAGGGCTAAACTCATAAGATTCCAGTGCGGATAGTTTTTCTTCGGCCGTCATTTTTTCGTAACCTTCAATAGCGTTTGTGTCAATTCTCAACATTTCAATCCCTACCTTCCTGCGTTTCAACAGTTCTCTCTGTATTTTTGCGTTTTATAGACTTCTCTGTCTTGGTTTGCGTTTTAAGTTCTCTCTTGTTTTATGTTCAAATACGGTTATGTACCGTTATTTGCCTTTGTACGGAGTGTAATAGCACCTACATCCCCAGTGCGGTTTTGCGGGCAAGTCGTCTATGTCATAGACTCTGCCTTCACGGTTTAAACAGTCATTACATACCCTGCTATCTTCCTCTGTGTTCCAGACAACTTTTGTATATCCTCTGTCCTTGTAGCTTTGGATGATAGCTGCGTCAATTACATCTACCCCATATTGCCTCACCATCTGCGACCAATATCTTAATGCAACATCAACTTCTTCTGCCTTGGTTTCGCTTGCTATTACACTTTCGGCCAATCTTGCTCTTTTGCGGTCAACTTCGTGCGTGTAAACATACTTCGTAACAGGATTGTACAGGTTTAAGAACCCCATTATCCACATTTGGGTTATTGTGTCACCGTCATAAGTTTCTTGTGCAAGCCTCAAAAAGTATTCCCTTGCCTGCCTGTCTATTGTGCTATATAAAGTCCTTGAAGCCAAAATAACATTGAGTTCGTCAAAGTCTACCATATGCTTTATCTTTGCGAACTCACGGATAAACCGTTTATTGATTGTCGGCAGCGTCTTGTCCAGTTTCTTGTACATCTAAACCACCCTCTGCCCTTGTACGGTTATCCCACTCATCTAATCTTGCGCTCTCAAACCCCTCTGACAGCTCCTGCGCCATCTTCGCCTCGTTCTCTTCCCACCAGTCCCTGCTCATTGTGTACGCCAAGTCGGGGTCTGCAAACATACCACTGTGACTAAAGGCTAATCTCGGATGAACCTTGCCGCTTGCAAGCATCATCAATAGAACCTGTGTTTTTTCAAGTATGTTTTCAAAGTTCCTGCGGGTAAACCTAATATCAATATCGGATAGCTTTAATTTTGAGCCTTTTAGCTCTTTACATATCCGGACAGCAAATTTTAAGAAACGCTTTTCACTTTCCTTAAACTGCGTTTCCCTTTCTTTAGCTCTTGCCTCGGCAGAAGTCCAGCCATCCCTAAAGATAACCGCCCTGCCTGTATCACTTGTAGAGTGCCCGCCATTTCTGTTAGGCATGCCGCATATAGTCAACACGGCCTCGTACATATAATCGACAATGGTCTGTGTCTGTGTTTGGTTAAGTTCTTGAACCAGATACTTGACATCACCGTCAGCAGGCACTTTAATTCCGCCCAATTTTTGTAGCTCTGCGAGCTCTTCCGATTTAATATCCATGCCCTTAATAACCATGAGAGCTTCTACAAACTGCTCTATGCCGTCAAGCCTATTGGAGCCGACTTGGTTTATGGCATCAAGCAAAGGTACAACAATTTCAAACTCGCCCAACCTTGCGGGGCTTGTCATGTACTCTATAATCGGCACACCTTTTAATATGTGCGGTTCGACCTTTTGGACATCGTCATCCTGTATTTCAAAGAATTCGTTCTCTGTGTATACATTGTAAATCAGGTTGCCTTCTCTCGGCTGTATGACATATACACCCATTACGGGCTGTCGTCTAATCCCATTGTGATATACAACAAAAGTGTCTCTCGGGTCAAGCGTAAACACCTCAAAGGGCGACTCGTCCTCTTCTTTTTCTCCGGCCATTTTGTCAGGTAGCACTAACCTGTAAGCTACACCGCAAATGGAAAACCACTCAACAAGTTCCTTGTCCTTCAAGATTTTATTTTCGGCAAAAACATACTCGTTAAGTAGCTCAATGTCGTCATTTATGCCGTCATCGCCGCCACGATTAACATACTGTATCGGTTCGCCTATCAAGAACCCCGTTTTAAAGGAAACAATCTCATTTGCCCTGTTTTCAACTAAAACATTCTTGATATCGGGTCTTATTTCCTTCTTCCTGTCAATTACAGGTTGTCGCCCTCGATAGTACTTGTAAAGATATTCTATTTGCCCGCGGTTCCTCTCATAAGCGGGTATAACCTCTTTTAATTTCTCTACCACATTCTCTTGGGTGATTTCCTCTGCATCTGTGTAAAGGACTTCCCTTCCGTAAAGAGTGGGTGTTCCCCTGTCGCTCATTAATTCACCACCGCATCGCAAATAAATAATTATACGACTTTTCAAGAGAATAATAGCATATTGTGTATAAAAAGTCAATATCCACGGATAAAAGTGCTAATATACACCTATCCGTGGATAATTATCCATCTATTCATTTTTGCCGTGACAAGCCGTTAGAAGGGGCGTTTAAATATCTGTGGTTTTTGTCCTGACAGCGACTGTGCGAACTCCGACAGCATAGACAGCCCATCCGGAACATCATCATACTTGTTTTTACCGCTTACCGTGTATCCGTACTTGAAGTCCATCATCTTCTTGTAGTCAGCGTCAGTGGGGTCGTTTTGGAACAAGCAGTGTTCCTTTACCCAGGCAGAGTTGACTATTATGCGTGTTTCCTTATTAGATTGTGTGAATTTAGTGGTTATATTGGTTCTTCCACCGTGGGCTTTGACTATTTCCTGTACCTTTTGGGCTATTCTTCCGCCTGCGGAGTTGCTCTCAAAGCGTGCCATCTGAACAGAGTGTCTTAACAGTATTTCCGCCAACCTCGCATCAACCATTTCAGGCAAGCCGTTATCGCAAACGCAATCCACAATGTAATAATCTTCACCGTAAACATAGGCAACAGGCAAGAAGGAATAGTCCTCTCCGCTGTCCTTGGTATCGCATATAGCAATAATAGCGTCCGGTTCGTGTTCGGGTATCTCGAAAAACACCCTGGTGTCCTCGACACTGTAGAGCGTACCCTTTCTTTCAATGGGCTCGCCCATCATCAATGCCCTAAAGGAGGCATCATCAAGCATCTTCTTTTGTCTTTCGAAATATTCAGTGTCAAAGCCCACGCCATAGTCATAATCAAAGTTGCTTTTGCCTTTTTCGTCCAAGGCAGGTATAACCAAGAACTTTGCCCTCGGGTTATCGTGGTTCATCCTTTCAAGGCGACCCATTACATCATGCAAAGACCATCTTGTGGCCAAATGAAGCTCTCTGCCGCCCATTTTAGACCTTGTAGTCACATTTGTAGTGTATTCTCCCCATAATGTCCCAAGGCGTTCAATACTCATGGCCTCTTCAATCCCGCTTACCAGGTCATCGGCACATAAAATATTCTCAAACCTTGTTCTTCCTGTTAAGGACTTACCCTTTATAGATGCACAGGTCAAAGAACTAAATCTGTGCCTTCTGCCAACATCAATCGTGCCCAGCTTAGCGTTCGTAAACCTGTCAGGCGTGTCCGGAAAGACCTCATGCCATAAATACTCTGCATCGTTTTCTAAAATATTAAGAACACCGTCATAAATAGAACCGGCCATAGA
This sequence comes from uncultured Bacteroides sp., assembly GCA_964528875.1. Classification (GTDB taxonomy): domain Bacteria; phylum Bacteroidota; class Bacteroidia; order Bacteroidales; family Bacteroidaceae; genus Bacteroides_E. Next base: position 26,432 of record CAZGUI010000033.1, read on the forward strand.
GTCACTGTGCCCAACCATCAAGTTAGGCTTGTCGGGTTCAGCACCAATCATCATTGACAACAGAAATATCTCCAAAGTTGACTTCCCCGTGCCAGGCGGTAAAGATATGCTCAAAATATCCAGCTTGCCGTCAACCAATCGCTGTATTTCCTTGACAACAGGCAATAATTGCTTCCTTCTCGGCAGCCAGAACCGCTTTTCAGGCTCTCGGTTAAGCTCTATAAACTGCATATAAGAGTCAAACCGCAAACCCCTTGCCTCCATAAGTAAGATTTCCTTCATAAGGGAAGACACTTTATCAGAAAAACCTATGCCCTGCTCCAAAGCGACGGCACAAAACCCTTTTAGCCGTTCAGATGCACGCCATTTATGACCACAGGCAGGCAAAGTACGCAAAATAAGGAAGTAGTCATGATAAAGCTTCCAATCATTAATGTCCTCGCCCATCCTGTCAGCCAAAGTCTTTAAAACGCCTAATCTTCGCTTAAGCTCATCTTTCCTCATACGGCAGACCAACACCCCTCACAAAGACAGAAAGTGGCAATGTCGCCCCATTCTATCGCTTTATAAGGCTCTTCCACATCACAACCGCACAGCATACACATCCGAAGCAGACTTTCACGCCATTCTTCCAAATAACGCTCTATCTCATCATCCAAGACAGACTGCTTCCGTGAAACATCATCAACCTCAAACTCCCAGCCAGGGTCAAAAGACTCTAAACCGCTAACCTCAACATCAATATCATCAAGGTCAGACAAATCATCCAAACCAAACTCCAAATCAGTCAAAATAATCCCCCTTTTTGTTTTTAAAATATTTTTACGAATAAAAGTAAAAAAGAGCAAGGATAGTAACAAGGCAAAAACACGAAAAGCCCCATCACCACCCTCACCCAAAATTAAAGGAGGCATATATGCGGAAAAGAAAAGAAAACCGCATAAGCCAACTCAAATATAACAGATAAATAATAAATTGTCAAACAGAAAACCGTAAGCATAACTATACTTCAATAGCTTCTACATAACAACAAAGTATTATATAGCTTATATATATTATCCTCCCCCCTTTTATAATATTAGATATATTCAATAGATTAAATAGGGCTTTTTGAAATTTAGGGTGGTAAGGGGGGTTACCCCGCATTTTTCCCGGCCTTCATATACCCCCGGGGGCTTGCCTTTTAGCAGAGCAGCCGGCCACATAAAATAATGCACAACTAAACATGAAAACCCCGGGCTTTGTTTATGCACATTGCACAGGCGAACTACGTAAAATTAGTGTTTTGCGCAGTTGGGAGCCGTAAACCGTGCTGACTATACTCCGTGTATAGATTTAAGGGCTTTATAGGCTCATGGTCCATAAAGTTGGACAGTGGGCATAAATTGTTGCAAATGCAACTCTTGCCGGTCACTCCATCCTTTGCATTTTTATGCCTCGCTTTATGGCGGGGCTTGTATGCCTGGAGCTTATTA
>CAZGUI010000034.1:0-27198 GCA_964528875.1 uncultured Bacteroides sp.
ACTCAAGTCCTCTATCTAAAATAACTTCATCTATTTGCTCTTCAAAATCTTTTAAAGTAATCTTCATTTTGTATAATTCTCTAATTTGTTCTAACTGGTTAGAATCTATCTATTCTCTATCTCTTAATTCAATAAAGAGAATTAAACAAAGCTATGGTTGGTTAGATATCATTTGAGAAACGATATCTTTCATCTCTTCGAAGTTCTCCTCCATAGACTGTAGTAACTTATATTGAGCATGAGTACGCACCAAATTATGTGTTTCATAAGCAGTTTTATAATAGGTATCCCCATCAATGTAATCCATCAAAAAGCGAAGCGTCTGTTCGTAGGTTATATATTTTGCTGAAAAAGCCAGATGATTCGCTTCTTCATCAATTAGAAAAGCTTTAGCTTCCGATAAATAACCTTGAGTATAACTCTCAAACACATCCATCTTCAGGTACACATTGTCAATGTCTTTATCATCTTCCATTCCGGCATTTGCGTAGGAACGTATGGCATCGCCAAAGTCATTTAGACAAGTACTATTTAACACTGTATCTAAATCAATAACACACAAAACTTCTCCTTTTTGGTCAAATAAAATATTACTTATTTTAGTGTCATTATGGGTCACACGAATAGGGATAATTCTTTTCTCCACCTTTATCCAAAAAGCCAGCATTTCATCTCTACGTTCTTCTATCCATTGTATTTCCTGAGATAAATCCTTTACACGTCCTGCTTTATCTTGCTTTATTGATTCATCCCATTGATTCAGACGAAAACGAATGTTGTGAAACCCGGGTAAAATATCAGCTAAGGGCTGAGTCATATCGGACAATAATGATTGAAATTTTCCTATCCCTTTTCCCCCTTGATAAGCTAAATTCAAGGAAGAAGCATAAGGATAGCTTTTTGTATCTTCAATAAAAAGACATGAGGTCCAATAATCTTCATTAGCATCGAGAAAATAGAGTTTACCCTCTTTTGTAGGAGTAAGTGTTAGTGCTTCCCGAAAGGGATCGCCTCCAGAGAGAACAATCTTTTTCTTTAAATGAGTAGTCACCTTATATATATTATCCATCATAGCAGGTATGTCTGTAAATACATACTTGTTTTTTCGCTGTAAAATATAATTAGGCGTATTATCCGTAGTTTCTATAAAAAAAGTATCGTTAATTAATCCATCACCCAATGGTCGAATATCTTTAACTTCTCCCTCTACCTTAAATTTACTTGCAATAAACTCTAACTGGTTACTCATTGTTTTAATTTTTATATTTTTCTTTCTCTTCTCTAACTATCATTCAAAATGAATCTCACCAAAAAATGAAGGTAAATGGAAATCAGGGGTCTGATTGTCTATTGGATGCCATGACACAAAGTGGGGAGGATTTAAATCATCTCCACATTTATAGAAGTTGGCCTTAGCATTCAAATGATCAAAAGACTGAATGGATTCCAAATAAAACAAATCTATAGGTATGATTAATGACATCTCCCATGAACCTGCCCCCAAACTAACGGCTTGATTACCCAAACTAGACTTTCTAATTATCTTATTTAAAAGATTTTGAGGAACAGAGGTTCTGTTATTTCTTTCAGAGCCTGAGGCAACAAGCACTTTTCCTATACAGTTTGTTTCTACGTTATAATAGGTTGAACCATCAAAGGTAACAAAGAACTCTACACAAGAATCTTTCCACACTTCACCCTGATCTACTTCGCAGACTGCTTTTCTATCCACTTCATCCACCTGCCAATGAAAGTAAATAGTTTGTCCATCATGAGCCAAAGCAAATTGAACTTTAGGTTGATAGGGATATTCACTCCAGTTTACACAAGTTAAGGTATGATAGGGTATCTGTTCGTCAGAGAAAACAGTAGAAATATCTTTATTTTTTGGAATATTATTTATTCTTTTTATCTGCAATGTCTTCATGGCTTAAATTTTTATTTACACTTTAAGTACAACTCCCCCAATTAATAAATCTGAATCTCATCAATAAACAAATGGGCCGTCTGTCCTGCACCCGAAGCCCACTCAGGTTGAGAACGTAAGCGCTTAGCTGTAATTTTGACAAAACGAGCTTCTGTTTTTTCAAATGCAGCTTCTTGACGCATAGGAGCAATAGTAAGCCCATCCGATACAGGCTCATAAGTCTGTGAATAGACTTCTTTAAAACTTCTACCATCAATAGAGGTTTCAACTTTCAACTCTTCAAAACCAAAAAGCCAACTTGTTGTATCAATAAACGATCCTATTGACACAGAGGATATCTCAGTTGTTTCTTCAAGATCGACTGTAGCAATACAATCGCTATCAAAACCAATCCAACTTCCATTAGCAAAAACATCCGCTCCTAACTGTCCATCCACCATTACTGATGCTCCTTTATAGGTATAACTATCCCAAGGAGCTAGTTCTAAGCTAATAGGTTTAAAGGTAGCTTTATTTATATCAATACTTTTTTCATAAACTTTACTCTTCAACGAGCTATTATCTCTTAAAGCAACTGCTTTTATTTGGGTGGTTGCAGTTATTTCTAATGGATCAGAATAAAGTAAACTCATATTGTTTGGTTCAGTTCCGTCGAGAGTATAGTAAATAGCAGCATCGTCAAACGTGGAAAGTGACAAATACACTGTTCTATTAGCCTCATCTACCTCATATTCATCTTTAATATTAAAGACGTGAGTGGCATAATTATATCGGTATAAATCATAAAGCTTGGTGTAATTAGCTAAACGTAAGAGAAAATCCTGATAATCTTTCTTCTCAGGAAGCGTCCATTGAACCTCAGAAAGTGCAGCCATTCTAGGCAAAGTCATATATTGTGCGTGACTGAAGTCTTTAATGTATTCAGCCCACAGATTGGCTTGTGTTCCAATAATGTGCTTTTGTTCTTCTGTATTCAGCACTTCGGGTACAGGATCATAATGATACACTTTCTCTACAGGAACATAACCTCCTATACCTAATTTTTCACCCTTTAAATCTTCTGTTTGATAATAATCAAAATAGAGATAAGAAGTCGGTACCATAATGGCATCATGTCCTTGACGCGCTGCAGTAATTCCGCCTTCTGTTCCACGCCAGGAAAGGATAGTTGCATTAGGAGCTATTCCTCCCTCTAAAATCTCATCCCACCCAATAATTTTTCGACCTTTACTATTGATATATTGTTCCATTCGCTGGATAACATAGCTCTGTAATTTTTCTTCTGCGGTATGCTCTTTATCTGTTTTAAGATTTAATTCTTTAATCTTGGCTTGACATTTAGGGCAAGCTTTCCATCGAACCTTTGGACACTCATCTCCACCAATATGAATATACTCGGAGGGGAATAACTCTATTATTTCATCAAAAACGCCTTCTAAAAAAGGATAGATTTCTTCATTTCCTGCACATAGAACATCATCGAATACGCCCCAAGATTGTGCCACTTTATACGGGCCTCCTGTACAACCCAAATTTGGATAGGTAGTCAGGGCTGCCAACATATGCCCGGGAAGGTCAACTTCTGGAATAATGGTAATGAAACGGTCTTGAGCGTATTGTACAATCTCCTTAATCTCCTCTTGTGTATAATATCCACCGTAAGGCATCCCATCATACTCTCCACTGTTTTTACCTATCACTGTTTGTTCTCTCTTAGAGCCTATTTCTATAAGTTCAGGATATTTCTTTATCTCAACTCTCCATCCTTGATCATCGGTAAGGTGCCAATGAAAATGATTGATGTTATGCATTGCCAACATATCAATATATATCTTAATGGAATCGGTAGAGAACATATGGCGACTAACATCTAAGTGCATTCCACGATAAGGAAATCGAGGAAAATCAGAGATTGTAACTGCAGGAAACTTTACTGAAGTTAATTTAGAATCAATAGGTAGAAATTTACGTAACGCTTGGATACCATAAAAAAGTCCGGCTTCTGATGCTCCACTAATTGTAATTTTTTCTTTATCAACTGCTATGTCATAAGCCTCAAAGTTATCCGACTGCTTATCAATATTCAAAAATACACCATTTTGAATATTTTCCGAGTAGGTTAAAGTAAGGTTCAATCCGGTACAATCAGCAATGTAGTCAGCTAAAAACGAGGCTACTTTTTGTATATTCTCGTTTTTTTCAGAGAAAATTATAGGTGTTTTACTATTTAACTCAAACCCCACTCCTTCATTATAGGATATATTCTGTATTTTAGGAACTACATCATAGGAGGCTTTACCACTCTTTTCACTACAGCTGAAAAGAATTAAAAACAAACAACTCATAAGAAAGTACCATCTTGTGTTTTTCATAGTTATATCTTCTTAAATAATTTTAGATTAGTCAATTAAGGTTAGGTCATTTGGACAAATATAAGATAAATAAAACAAAAATTACCCCTATTATTCTCATCAAACTCATTAAGTTTATCACATTCGTATAAAAAAAATGTATGGGCCTAAAATCACATTTATAAAAAAGAGAAAAGGACTATTTTTATCGGATGCATTCAATAGATGAAAGACAAAAAATCAACATATAACACTTAAACTAAAAGAATAGAATGAAAACAACAACAATCACCCTGACTACTTGCTTCAGTTTATTTTGTTTCCTGTTTTGTACACAACCTAAACCAACGGTTGATACTGACGAGGGATGGAATAAGGTTACTGAAATAATGAAAAACATTCAAGCACCTCAATTCCCGGATACGCTTTTTAATATTCTCGATTTTGGAGCAAAGGATGATATCTCTTTCAACAGCTTACCTGCGATTTTAGAAGCAATCAACAACTGTAACACCAGTGGTGGAGGAAAGGTCGTTATACCTCAAGGAACTTATTTCATTAAAGGCTCTATTTTCTTGAAAAGCAATGTAAATCTACATTTGGAAAAAGGAGCCCGTCTTGAGTTTTCAACTGATGCAAACGATTATCTACCCATGGTATTAACCAAATGGGAAGGTACTGAATGTTTCAACTACAGTCCTCTAATTTATGCCTATCAATCAACCAACGTGGCTATTACAGGAAATGGAGTAATAGATGGGAATGGAGCAGAAGGATTTAACAAATGGAAGCCCTTAGAAAAGCCGGGAATGGACAGACTCCGTCAGATGGGAAACGACTCCGTTCCTGTTTATGAAAGAACCTTTGGCGACGGTTGGTATTTACGCCCTTCAATGGTTCAGTTCTTTGGTTGTAACAATGTTTTAGTGGAAGATATAGAAATTTATGATGCTCCTTTTTGGATTGTTCATCCTGTATATTGTAACAATGTAATTATTAGAGGATTATACATTGACAGCAACAATTATAACAACGATGGTTGTGATCCGGAGTCATCTACCAATGTACTGATTGAAAACGTTAAGTTTAACGTCGGTGATGATGGTGTAGCCATAAAATCGGGACGGGATCAAGATGGCTGGCGTATTGGACAAGCTACAGAGAATGTAATTATTAGAAATTGTTATTTTGATCGATGGGCTATTACCATTGGTAGTGAAATGTCGGGTGGTGTTCGCAATATATTCATTGAAGACTGCAAGATAGATAGCTGCAGAAATGGCATTTACTTTAAGTCTAACCTCGATCGTGGAGGCTTTTTTGAGAATCTTTATATGAGAAATATTGAGGCCAACATTTGTTTATGGGGAGTGATTAACTTCCGAACTGATTATCACGGATACAGAGGAGGCAATTACCCTACACAATTTAGAAACATCACCATAGAAAATGTAAAATGCAATCGAGTAGATAGTGTGGCCATCTTAGCCAATGGGGTTCCGGAAGCAAAATTATACAATATTACTCTACGAAACATTGAGGTAAAAGAAGCTCCCAAAGCAACTCAGATGAAAAACCTAGTCAATCTGAAACTGGATAATGTAGTAGTAAATGGAAAACAGGTTACTGAATGGGAGGAATGATATGAGAATTGCACACATAGCTCTTTGGGTAGACAACTTAGAGGAAATGAGAAAATTCTATCTTACTTATTTTGATGTCACTTGTAGTCCCAAATACACAAATCCAATTAAAAAGTTTTCCTCTTATTTCATATCTTTCAAAAATGAAGGTTGCAGTATTGAGTTGATGAATAAACCTGATATAGCAGAGAACAACGAAAGTAGGGGAAACAGAAAAGGATGGGCACATCTTGCCATTTCCATAGGAAGTAGAGAAAAAGTGGATGAAATGACAGAACGTTTTAGGCTAGATGGTTTTAAAATTGAAGGAGAACCAAGAATAACAGGTGATGGTTTCTATGAAAGTGTTATATTAGACCCTGAAGGAAATTTCATTGAAATCACGGAATAAAGAGACTTCAATTCCACCTTTTTAGTACCTGCCTCAGAAGTAGCAGAACAGGGTACTTGGTCGGTCTAGGACTGAAGGCCTTTCGGTCCTAGACCGATGAGGGTTCAGTCCTAGACCGAACGACCTTATGACCTAGACCATTTTATATTGCTCCTATTTTATGAATTAAAAAAAACAGTTATAACCACAATTTACTCATAATGAAAAAACAGTTTACCCTCCTATTAACACTTTGCTGCATATTTCTTGCAACCAGCAGTAGTTTAGCTCAGACAAGTCAACCGTTAGTCGATACACTTTCCGTATATAGTTCTTCTATGGATGTATCCATCAAAAATGTAGTTATCTTACCCGACAGCTACACTAAAACTCAAAAATCTTACCCTGTAATTTATTTATTACATGGATATGGCGGCACCTACTCTACATGGATTAAAGGTATTAAGCCCACATTACAGGAAGAGGCTACAAAGTTAGATTTAATTATTGTTTGTCCCGACGGGAAAAACAGCTGGTACTGGGATAGTCCCATCAACGAAAAGGTTAAATTTGAAACCTATGTAAGCAAAGAGCTTGTAACTTATATTGACTCAAACTTCCGTACACTAGCGAGTAATAAGGGCAGAGCTATAACCGGATTAAGTATGGGAGGGCACGGAGGACTTTGGTTGGGCATCAATCATCCGGATGTCTTTGGCGCTTGTGGCTCTATGAGTGGAGGAGTTGATATCAGGCCTTTTCCAAATAACTGGAACATGAAAAATCAACTAGGTAATTACAATGATAACAAAGAGGTATGGAATACACATACGGTGATTAACCAATTACATAAAATAAAACCTAATTCTTTGGAAATTATTATTGATTGTGGTGTCAACGATTTCTTTTATGAAGTAAACGAAAATCTACACAAACAATTGCTTTATCTAAATATCCCACACGACTACATCACCCGCCCGGGAGCCCATACCGGCGAATACTGGCAAAATGCAATTGACTATCAATTATTGTTCTTTTGGAAGTTCTTTAAAAAACACAAATAGCAGATAAAAATCTTAGATTAAAAAGTAGAAAAACAAGAGCTTACATCCTATCTTTGTGCACAATTATTTCGTCTTATAGAGCAATCACAAAAATAATTAAACAAAGAACATGAAAGCGATAGCAACAATTGGACTACTTGTCTGCTCCAATATATTTATGACTTTTGCCTGGTATGGGCATTTAAAGTTCAAAGACATGAGTTGGTCGAGTAATATTGGCTTACCTCTAATCATTCTCATCAGTTGGGGAATTGCCTTGTTTGAATACAGCTTTCAGGTACCTGCTAATCGGATGGGATACATTGAAAATGGAGGGCCTTTTAATCTTTGGCAGCTCAAAGTACTTCAAGAAGTCATAACATTGGTTGTCTTCACGGTGTTTACCACCATTTTATTCAAAAATGAAACATTCAAATGGAATCACGCCGTTGGTTTCTTTTTTCTGATTTTAGCTGTGTATTTCATTTTCAAAAAATAAAATTTACTCTATTTTTCATGCCAAACCACAAATAAAACAAAGCAGAGAGTACGAACCACACAGAAGTCCGACTCTCTGGTCTTTTTTTATTACGATTAAACGGTCGAGAGAGAGACTAGTACTTTATCTATACGCACCCCATCCATTTCAACGATTTCTAAAGAAAAATTTAACCACTGTAATTGATCACCTCTTTTAGGGATACTTTTAAGCTTATCTAAAATTAACCCACTCAATGTTTGATAGGGATATTCTGAATAAAGTGCACCCATTTGGAAAAAATCCAGAAAAACATAAAAGGAACATTGACCATCAACCCAATAACTCTGCTCTTTTAGTTTGAGTATTTTCGGCCTTTCTTTTGCATCCGGAAACTCACCTACCAAAGCCTCCATTATATCTTTCAACGTAACCAAACCGGTCACAGAGCCCAAATCATCTATTATAAAAGCAAAAGATATTGCCTCTTGCTTCATCCGATCTAAGGCCAAATAAACATCCATGCTTTCATAAAAGAAAGGTGATTGACGTATGCTTTTTTCCAATACAAAATCTTCTTCATCAAAAGCTAAAAATAAATCATGTAGATAAATTACTCCCACCACCTGATCCAAAGAACCATCAATAACAGGATATTTATTAAAAGCATTGAGCTTTATCGCATTCTTCAACTCATCTTTGGTGGCTCTTAAGTTTAAAGCAACAATCTCACCCTTTGGAGTCATAATAGATTTCAATTCACGATCGCCTAAGGTAAATACACGCTCTACAATTTCTTGCTCAACCTGCTGAACCTCACCATCTTCTTTTCCCTCTTCAATAATGGCTTTAATCTCTTCTTCCGTGATTTTTGTTTTTCGTTCTGAAAGGTGAAGTAAAGAATACATCAGGCGAGTACTCTTGGATAATATCCAAACAAAAGGATAGGTCAACCGAGTAAAAATACTCATAGGTTTAGATATTATTTTTGCTATCTTCTCTGCATCACTCATTCCTATTCGTTTAGGTATCAATTCTCCCAAAAGAATGGTTAAGTAAGTAACCAGAATCACTATAATTATTTGAGATACAGAATAAGCTAATCCGTAAGCCAATCCACACCACACCAATAAAGGAGCAAACTTTACGGCCAACACATCTCCGGAGTAGATACCCGTAAGTATACCTATTAAAGTAATACCCACTTGCACTGTAGAGAGGAATTGATCCATATTTTCAGTTAGACTAAGAGCTCCTTGTGCTAGTTTATTTCCTTTTAGGGCATCGTATTTCAAACTGGATTTTCGTGCAGAGATAACAGCAACTTCAGACATTGAAAACAATCCGTTTAATAATATTAAAAGAAAAAGAATGAATATTTCCATATGAGTTTTTAATGATGAAATCAGAAGTTTTAGATGTTTAAACTTACATTAATAGCTAAAAGAAACGATTGTCCGTTAGTTAAAAAAACACAAACAGAATCATCCATCCAGAGCTAAATGCTTAATAAAAACTCTTTAATAAAAAATAATCTTTATTTTTGATGATAATCCTTACTTTTAGCTCTTTAAAGCATAAAATAAGGATATTTTTGGCACTAGTTTCGGATTAAAATCTTAGTAATATCAATACACACTTAATATCATGACAAAAAAAACATTTAATTATTGCTTTCTGCTTCTGGCTTTAATTCTTCCACTACTCTCTTTTACAGTAGAAGAGGAAAACGAAGATACAATTACCATCTACACCATTGGAGATTCAACTATGGCTAATAAAAATCTCAGTAATGATAATCAAGAAAGAGGATGGGCACAAATGCTCAGTGGCTTCTTTACACATCCTATAAAAATTGACAACCATGCTCAAAATGGACGCAGTTCTAAGAGTTTTATTGATGAAGGACGATGGGATATCATTTTCAAGAAACTAAAAAAAGGAGATTATGTATTTATACAGTTTGGACATAATGATGAAAAAACAAATCCCAAAAGATACACCGTTCCGGGAGGAACTTTTGATGAAAACCTAAAGAAGTTTGTAGATGAAACACGATCTAAAGGAGCTATTCCTGTACTATTCAACTCCATTGTTAGACGTAACTTTTTCCATCCTGATGAAAAAAACAAACCGGATTCACTTAAAACTGAAGGGAATATGCTTTACGATACGCACGGAGAATATGTTATTGCCCCTAAAAATGTAGCAGAAAAATTAAACGTTCCTTTTGTAGATGCAACCCAAATCACTCACAACTTAGTGCAATCACTTGGCACAGAAAAGTCGAAAGAGTTATTTATGTGGATTGAACCTGAAACGAACTTAAGACACCCCAAAGGTTTGGTTGACAACACGCATTTAAACATTTACGGTGCACGTGTGATTGCCAAACTAATGGTGGATGAAATAAAAAAGGTGGTTCCGGCTTTAGCTCCCTATGTGGTATATTACGACTTTGTAGTGGCTAAAGATGGCAGTGGAGATTTCTTCTCGGTGCAGGAGGCTATTAATGCTGTTCCTGACTTCCGAAAGCATAAGAGAACCACCATTCTTGTTAGCAAAGGAACTTACGAAGAGAAAATAATAGTACCTAAAAGTAAAATAAACATCTCTTTAATTGGAGAGAAAGGATCAAAACTTACCTACAACGATTATGCCTCAAAAAAGAATCGCTTTGGAGAAGAGAAAGGAACTTCAGGGTCGGCTAGCTGTTATATTACAGCAGATGACTTCTATGCGGAGAATTTAATTTTCGAAAACTCTTCCGGGCCTATAGGACAGGCTGTTGCTTGTTTCATTGATGCCGACAGAGTTTTTTTTAATAATTGCAGCTTCTTAGGTTTTCAAGATACGCTGTATACTTACGGTAGTCATGTTCGTCAATATTTCCGCAATTGTTACATTGAAGGTACAGTAGACTTTATCTTTGGCTGGTCAACTGCTGTTTTTGATCAATGCACCATTCACAGCAAAAGGAATGGATATGTAACCGCACCATCTACCGACCAAGGAGAAGAGTTTGGTTATGTTTTCCATAACTGCAAACTCACAGCAGACAATGAAGTCAACGATGTTTATTTATCCAGACCGTGGCGACCTTATGCACAAGCTGTCTTTATTCAATGTGAGCTGGGTGGACACATCAATCCTAAGGGGTGGCACAATTGGAATAAACCTGAAGCTGAAAAAACGATATTCTATGCAGAATATAAAAATCAGGGACCGGGTGCTAAGACCAAAGAACGTGCAAGTTTTTCGTCTCAACTGAAAAGCATTGGGAAATATAACGTAGAAAATGTACTGAAAGGAAAGGACAATTGGAATCCAATAAAGAATAAGAACGAACTGGTTCAAACTTATAGATAAAAAGAAGAAACAACAATAAAAAGCCTGTGGAGAAACTCTCAACAGGCTTTTTTATTTATTAAAAAAATTATTCTTTTAACCATCGATCCAAAAAGAAAAGAGTTTCGTTCAACATCTCTTGATTACAAAAGTGTTTCTCATCCCAGATTTTAGTAACTAATCTATCCGAAGCTTTTTGGCTTTCCCAAACCTCTTGTAATGTGGCATAAGCTGACCGTACGCCTTCTACAGGAAACAATTTATCATGAACCCCATTAAAAAACAAAGACGGTTTAGGGCAGGCAATGGATGCCACATCCGGGTAGTCCAAATAACGACGAATACCCGGAATCAACATGGAGAAGGCCGAACCACCTTTATTCTGATTATTGGTTAAAGTCATTAAAGAATCTGTGGTATTCATCCAACAAATGGAAACAGAAGCGCTAATTTTATCGCTCAATGCAGAAGCCATCCATGAACGATGACCACCCATAGAGAAACCCCACACTCCAATCTTTTGGGAATCAACCTCTTTTAAGCTACTGAGAAAATCAACACCATAAAGATCATCAGCAGTTATAACACTACAAAAGGAGCTTCCCATTTGCATTAAATTAGAAGCAAATGCTTGTTGTCCATCATAATTGATCTTATCTTTTTGTCCTCTTTCCCCCCAAAAGATAGCATCCATAGCTAAAACCACATAATTATTTTGCGCAAAGAAATCACCCACAAAAACAGCATCATAGCAGGTCAAAGCCCATTTTTCTGCAGCTTCAATCACTTGTTCGGACACAGCAAATGGTCTAACCATTTTCTCTTTACCTATTGTAAAATAGCCTCCATGATCGTGTAATAGATTCAAAGCAGGAAAAGGCCCTTCTCCATCTGGAATTAACAAATAAGCTGCTACACGGCTCCAAGCAGAGACATTAAAGACTATTTTATAAGCTGTATAACCATTACGCTTTTCTTTGGCCAACACCTCCCAGTCATATTTTTGAGCCTCAGGGGGTAATTCTTTCAAACATTCATAAACTTGATTTCTTGCTTCTTTCCTCCATTTTTTATAGGATCTCTTACTCTTTTTCCATGCCAACGGATAGTGTAAGTTCTCTTTGAGCTGTTCATAGAAAGCAGGCATATTATTCTTCTCAACCTCATACTCAGTAAACAACTTCTCTTGTCCAATTACATTCAGGCAAATAAAAAGAATCAAAAGAGAGACACAAATCTTTTTCATATCTATTTCTAACAAATTAAAATAATAATATTTTCAAATCTTTTTCACATTAAAAACAAACCAATAAAATCCCTAATATTTAGCTCATTACTCAAAATCCAAAAGTAGAAGAAATTAATCATCCTAAGTCATTAACCAATGATTTTCACTCTTATTCAACAGAAATAATGAAAAGCTTCATATTATACGCATTAAAATAAGGCATAGTTTTTGAAATATTGAAAGAATAGCATTAATTTTGTCCCCTATTTGCAAAGAATTATAAATCAAATAAATAGTTGTCATCAATGAAAGTTTCTTTAGAAAAAAAAGACAAAGTAAATGGTATACTGACTGTAACCATTGAGAAGAACGATTATCAAGAAAAGGTAGAAAACACTTTAAAAGATTTTCGCAAAAACGCTAATATTCCAGGGTTCAGAAAAGGAAAAGTACCCATGGGACTAATCAAGAAACAACATGGTATTGCGGTATTGGTTGAAGAAGTAAACAAATTATTATCCGACGGGATATACAATTATATTCAAGAAAACGACATTAGAGTAATTGGAAACCCATTACCTAATGAAGAAAAACAAGCTGAATTAAACTTCGAAACAATGGAAGAGTTCGACTTCGTGTTCGATTTAGCTATTGCTCCTGAAATTAAAGTGGATCTATCTAAAGAAGATAAAGTAGATTATTATACCATTGAGGTAACTGATGAATTACTGGACAAACAAGTAGACTATTACAGAAGTTATACAGGAGGGTATCAAACAGTAGATTCTTTTGAAGAGAAAGATATGCTTAAAGGCCACATGGCTGAGTTAGATGAAAAAGGCAACTTAAAAGAAGGTGGAATCACTGTTGAAGAAACCATTATGATGCCTTCTGTCATGAAAGAGGATGAACAAAAAGCTATTTTTACTGATGCTAAGGTAAACGATGTTCTTATCTTTAATCCAAACAAAGCTTTTGAAGGCAACAAGGCAGAAATTGCATCTTTATTAAAATTAGAAGATAACGAAGGTGCTGATGCAGTTACATCGGACTTCAGTTTCCAAATTTCAGAAATTCAACGTTTTGTTAACGGTGAACTTAACCAAGAGTTATTCGATAAGATTTTAGGTGAAGGCACTGTTTCTTCAGAAGAAGAGTTCAAAGAAAAAATCAAAGAGCAAATAGCTCAAAACTTTGTTCAGGAAGCTGACTTTAAACTTCAAAAGGACTTACACCAATTACTTCTTGAAAAGGCCGGTGAGGTAGAATATCCTAATGAGTTATTAAAACGTATGTTCAAGCAAGAACAAAAAGAGGAGCTCACTGAAGAAGATTACAAAAAATCTCTTGAAGATTTAACACTACACTTAATTGAAGAGGAGTTAGTGAAAAAATACGAAGTAAAAGTAGAAGACAGCGACATTCAAGACATGGCAAAATCAGTAGCTCGTATGCAAATGATGCAATATGGTGCTATGAATCTACCCGATGACATGATAGAGAACTTTGCTCAAAGAATGTTACAAGACGAAAAAACAGCAAACATGCTAATCACTAGAGCAATCAACGAGAAGCTTACTGCTGCAATGAAAGATGTTGTTACTTTAAATGAGAAAAAGATATCTTCTGAAGAGTTTCAAGAATTATTGAAATAATCAGAGTATTAAAAACCTCATTTCATTCCACACAATAAAACAGAGGCTTTTATAAAAAATAAAAGCCTCTGTTTTTATCTGAAAGTTCTTTTTTGTTTCTTTGTGTATAATCAATAAAAAATTAGGCAATGGATATGATGAATGATTTTAGAAAATATGCAACAAAACATTTAGGTATGAATGGTTTTGTTCTTGATGATGTCATTAAATCACAAAATGGAGGATATATGAATCCTTATATATTAGAAGAAAGACAACTAAACGTTACCCAACTGGATGTTTTCTCTCGTCTAATGATGGATCGTATTATCTTTTTAGGAACTCCGATAAACGACTATACAGCGAACACTTTACAAGCTCAACTTTTATATTTAGACTCGGTTGATAGCGAGAAAGATATATCAATCTATATTAATTCTCCAGGAGGATCAGTATATGCAGGACTGGGTATTTATGATACCATGCAATTCATCTCTTGCGATGTTTCAACCATCTGCACAGGTATGGCTGCATCAATGGCCTCTGTTTTACTTACAGCAGGAACTGAGAAAAAAAGATTTGCACTTAAACATTCTAGAGTAATGATTCACCAACCACTAGGAGGCGTACAAGGACAAGCTTCAGATATTGAAATTACGGCTCGTGAAATACAAAAAGTGAAAGAAGAGCTTTATACCATTATTTCTAACCATTCAGGACAACCTTTCGATAAGGTTTGGGCTGACTCGGACAGAGATTACTGGATGACTTCTGAAGAAGCAAAAGAGTATGGAATGGTTGATGAGATTTTGATTAAAAACAAAAAATGACCACACCGAAGGTAAAACAAAAAAACAGATGTTCTTTTTGTGGAAGACCCGAAAATGAAGTTGATTTTCTAATTTCGGGTCTCAATGGATACATTTGTGACAATTGTGCGGTACAAGCTTACAACATAACACAGGAGGCTCTTGACGCAGCAAAACCTGTATTAGAGCACTCTTTAAGTTTAACGGAACTTCCAAAACCAATAGAGATAAAAGATTTCTTGGATCAATATGTCATTGGCCAAGATGATGCTAAACGTTTTCTTGCTGTATCTGTATATAATCACTACAAACGCTTATTACAAGAACCAATTGAAGGAGAAGAAGATGTAGAGATTGAGAAATCAAACATCATAATGGTAGGCAGCACAGGTACAGGAAAAACTTTATTAGCTCGCACTATAGCTAAAATGCTAAAAGTTCCTTTTGCCATTGTTGACGCTACCGTTTTAACACAAGCCGGCTATGTAGGAGAAGATATTGAAAGTATTCTCACTCGTTTACTACAAGTTGCAGACTATAATGTGGATGAGGCCGAAAGAGGAATTGTCTTTGTTGACGAGATAGACAAAATAGCTCGTAAGGGTGACAATCCATCCATCACACGCGATGTTAGTGGTGAAGGGGTTCAACAAGGATTGCTTAAGCTACTAGAGGGTTCTATTGTTAATGTACCACCTAAGGGTGGCAGAAAACATCCGGAACAAGAGTTGGTAGCAATAAATACCAAAAATATTTTATTTATTTGTGGAGGTGCTTTCGATGGTATTGAAAAAGTTATTGCCCAACGGCTCAACACCAATGTAGTGGGTTATGCAGCAGCAAAAGAGAGCGTCCAATTGGACAAGAACAATATGCTTCAATATGTTGCTCCTCAAGATCTAAAATCTTTTGGTCTTATTCCCGAAATCATTGGGCGTTTGCCGGTTCTGACTTACCTGGAACCACTAAACAAGCAAACACTACGCTCCATCTTAACTGAACCAAAGAATTCAATCATTAAACAATACATTAAACTTTTTTCAATGGATCATATAGATCTTACGTTTAATGAAAATGTTCTCGATTTTGTCGTAGATAAAGCGATTGAATATAAACTAGGTGCACGAGGTCTTCGCTCCATTATGGAGGCCATCATGAATAATGTAATGTTTGAGCTACCCTCTAAAAACAAGAAAGAGTATCGTGTAACATTGGATTATGCCAAAAAGCAATTGGAAAAGACGAATGCACTAGCATTGAAAATCTAACTCTTATTTGTAACTTAATATTTTACTAATAATAAGTTATATAAAACTTGTTTTTATTCAACTTGTTTATAACTTTGTTATGGAGTGAATCTAAAAAAGGGTGCTTAAGTACCCTTTTTACAGCTCAATTAGAACATATTTTATGAAACAATGGCAGAAAAGATAAATTTAACTGATCAACTAAAGAAGCATTTTGGTTTTGATAGCTTCAAAGGAGATCAAGAAGCTATTATTAAAAATTTATTGAATGGTAACGACACTTTTGTGTTAATGCCTACTGGTGGAGGTAAATCCCTATGCTATCAACTCCCTTCGTTGTTGATGGACGGTACTGCTATTGTTGTTTCTCCACTTATTGCACTGATGAAGAATCAAGTAGATGCGATGAGAAGTTTCAGTGAAGAAGATGGTGTAGCTCACTACATCAACTCTTCCTTAAATAAAGGAGAAATAGAAAAAGTAAAATCCGACTTATTAAACCACAAAACCAAGCTACTATATGTAGCGCCCGAATCTCTGACTAAAGAAGAAAACATTAAGTTTTTGAAATCAATAAAAATTTCTTTTTATGCTATTGATGAGGCTCATTGTATTTCTGAATGGGGACACGATTTTAGACCGGAGTATCGCAACATACGTTCCATAGTGGAGGAAATAGGTCGATCACCTATTATTGCACTTACTGCTACGGCGACTCCTAAAGTACAACATGACATTCAGAAGAATTTGGATATCATTGAATCTAAGGTTTATAAATCTTCTTTTAATCGTCCTAATTTATATTATGAGATTCGTCCAAAAACAAACAATGTTGATAAAGACATTATTAAATTCATATTAAATAACCCTAAAAAATCAGGTATAATTTATTGCCTGAGTCGTAAAAAAGTAGAAGAATTAGCGGAAATACTGCAAGCAAACAATATTAATGCAAGAGCCTACCATGCAGGTATGGACTCTGCTACACGCTCAAAAAATCAAGACGACTTCTTGATGGAGCGCGTAACTGTTATTGTTGCTACTATAGCTTTTGGAATGGGTATTGATAAACCCGATGTACGCTTTGTTATTCACTATGATATCCCTAAGAGTTTAGAGGGATATTATCAAGAAACAGGACGTGCCGGTCGAGACGGAGGAGAAGGTAAATGTTTAACTTTCTACTCTGTAAAAGACCTGGAAAAGCTAGAAAAGTTCATGGAGGGAAAACCCATTGCCGAACAAGAGATTGGGCGACAACTATTAAAAGAAACCGCAGCTTATGCTGAAACCTCTGTGTGCAGAAGAAAAAGCTTATTACATTATTTCGGTGAGAACTATCTACAAAAGAATTGCGGCTCATGTGACAATTGTTTAAATCCCAAGAAACAAGTGGAAGCTAAAGATTTATTATGCTCCGTTATTGAAACGGTCCTTGAAGTGAAAGAGAACTTCAAATCTGAGTACATTATAGACATTCTTCAAGGAAATGAAACTGAAGAAATACGTGCCCATAGACACGAAGACTTAGAGGTCTTTGGTATTGGCACCGATGAAGAAGAACGTATTTGGAATTCTGTTATTAGACAAGCTTTAATTGCAGGATATATAAGTAAAGATGTAGAAAACTATGGTACTTTGAAAGTGACAAAGGAAGGAAAAAAATTCTTCAAATCTCCTGTCTCTTTCAAAATAACAGAAGATAATGACTTCGAAGAGGAGGAAGATGATGAAGTCTTACTCAGAAGTAGTGGAGCCGGGGCTGTAGATCCTGCACTATTTTCTATGCTTAAAGATCTTCGCAAGAAGGAAGCTAAGAAACACGATGTTCCACCTTATGTTATTTTCCAAGACCCATCGCTTGAAGCTATGGCTACCATTTATCCTGTAACTACTGAAGAGCTCCAAAACATACCGGGAGTGGGTGCAGGAAAAGCAAATAGATACGGTAAAGCATTCTGTGACTTAATCAGAAGACATTGTCAAGAGAATGAAATTGATCGTCCAGAAGATTTGCGAGTACGCACTGTGGCGAACAAATCAAAAATGAAAGTTTCTATCATCCAATCTATCGACCGAAAAGTAGCTTTGGATGACATTGCTCTATCGAAAGGCATGGATTTTGAAGAGTTATTGGAAGAGGTCGAAGCTATTGTATACTCCGGAACCAAACTAGATATAACCTACTTCCTCAATGAAATAATGGATGAAGACCATTTATGGGATATCTACGATTATTTCAAAGAGTCTACAACTGATAACGTGGATGAAGCGTTAGAAGAGTTAGGTGAAGATTACTCTGAAGAAGAGGTTCGATTAGTTCGCATAAAATTCATCTCTGAATTAGCCAACTAAACGAAACTCATTCCGCATTACATAAAAGGTAGCTTTCAGTCTTTATCCTATTGAGTAAAGACTGAAAGCTACCTTTTTTTATCTCTAATAAAATAAAGCTTTTAAATAAAAGCTTTAAGTGATAAAAAATGTATATATTTGCACGCAATAAATTCTTAAAAACATACTCCTATGTCATTTATTGCAAATAAAATCGTTATGGATGGATTAACTTACGACGATGTATTGTTGATTCCAGCCTACTCTGAAGTATTACCCCGCGAAGTGGTGCTTAGCACTAAATTCTCAAAAAACATTGAATTAAATATTCCTTTTGTAACTGCCGCAATGGATACTGTTACAGAATCACAAATGGCTATTGCTGTAGCTCGTGAAGGAGGAATAGGTGTTATTCATAAGAACATGTCTATTGAAGCACAAGCCGAACAAGTTGCTATTGTTAAGCGTGCTCAAAGTGGAATGATTTACGACCCTATCAGCATAAAAAAAGGGCTAGTAGTTGGGAAAGCACTCGATTTAATGGCTGAATACAAAATTGGAGGTATCCCTGTAGTCGATGATGAAAATTATTTGGTTGGAATAGTAACCAACAGAGATTTACGTTTTGAGGAAAACATGAATCGTCTGGTTGATGAAGTAATGACTAAAGAGAATTTAGTAACTACCAATCAATCAACAAGCTTGGATGAAGCTGCAAAAATTCTTCAAGAACATAAAATAGAGAAACTACCTGTAGTTGACGGGCAAGGTAAACTTATCGGTTTAATTACTTATAAAGACATCACAAAAGCCAAAGATAAACCTATGGCCTGCAAAGATTCCAAAGGACGACTACGTGTTGCAGCTGGAGTAGGTCTTACTTCAGATACTTTTGTTCGTATGCAAGCTTTGGTTAATGCAGGAGTAGACGCATTAGTTATTGATACAGCTCATGGACACTCAAAAGGAGTAATTAAGCTACTTAAAGAAGCAAAAAAACAATTCAATGTAGATATCGTAGTAGGTAATGTTGCCACCGGAGAGGCAGCCAAAGCATTAGCCGATGCAGGTGCTGATGCGGTTAAAGTTGGTATTGGCCCGGGTTCCATTTGTACTACACGCGTTGTAGCAGGAGTGGGTGTACCTCAACTAACCGCTATTTACGACACATCAGAAGCTCTAAAAGGTACAGGTGTTCCTGTGATTGCTGATGGTGGTTTAAGATACTCCGGAGATGTAGTGAAAGCATTAGCTGCAGGGGGTTCTTGTGTAATGATAGGCTCATTGGTAGCAGGCACCGAAGAAAGCCCCGGAGAAACCATTATATTCAGTGGACGAAAATTCAAATCTTACCGTGGAATGGGTTCTTTAGAAGCTATGGAAAGTGGCTCTAAAGACAGATACTTTCAAAGTGGAGAAGTTGACGTAAAGAAATTGGTACCGGAAGGTATTGCAGCAAGAGTTCCTTATAAAGGTTCTTTATATGAAGTAATTTACCAATTAGTTGGTGGCTTACGTGCTGGAATGGGTTATTGTGGTGCTGCTGATATTGAGCACTTACACGATGCCAAATTCACTCGCATTACCAGTGCCGGAGTGATGGAAAACCACCCACACGACGTAACCATAACCAGTGAAGCTCCAAACTATAGCCGTTCTTATTAAGAAAGACTAGATCAAGTTATAAGAATAAAAAGACCGTTTTCTTTATGAAAACGGTCTTTTTATTCTTTAGAAACTAATCTTAGCGCTAGCAAAATAACTTCGGGGTAAAGAAGGTCCATAGACATAACTTGATGCTCTACCGGCTCCTTTATCAAAATCCTTTTGATAGGCATTGAATATATTTTGTATCCCTGCACTCACCTCTAACGCTGTTCCTTTGTAAAGAGGAATTTCGTACGAAGCTTTTAAATTCAAAGTGAAAAAGGTATCTGTATTTGTCGTTGAATTAGGCATACTTACATTATCTACTGTAACATAAGCCTCGTGAGGCACTAACATGCGACCGGTATAGTTGCCCGACAAAGAGGCTGAAAAACGACGAACAGGTGTTACCGTTGCTACAAAGAACCCATAAACATCAGGAGTACGCATCATCTTCTTTGTTGCGTCTACCTGATCCGCACTGTCGTCCGACCATTTGCGTGCTTTATCGTAACGACTTTTTTGAACGGTTACCCCCAATTGAACATCCAACAGATTACTGTATGCTGCTCTTGCTTCGAAGTTTGCTCCATATACTTTTGCTCCGGATTCATTAATTGTGGTTTTAATAATCATTCCACTTTCCTGCTCTTCAGAAACAGAAGCAAACGGACGTAGCAGACGAGTATAGAAACCCTCTAACATAAAGTTCAGCTCGGTTGCCCCTACTCTTCTATACCAATCCATTGAAGCACTGAAACTGTGTGATTTCTCAACTTTTAGATTAGGGTCTCTAACTGAAACTATAAAGTCTCCTCCTGCAATATCCACGTGAAGATCTTCATCGAATAGCTGGGGAGCTCTAAATCCTTGTCCATAGCTCAAACGCAAATTGATATTAGGAGTAGGGTCAAAACGCAAATTAGCACGAGGACTAAATATGGCATTTTTAACTAAATTGTGTTTATCCAAACGACCACCTATTAATATACCCCACTGATCATTTTTCCATTCATTTTGTAAATACATACTTTTGGTTCGCGTTTTCTGTACAATAGCCTCCGTTCGATACCCTCCTATATCCGTTAAACGATCCTCGGCATACTCTAACCCGGCAGTTAAATCTGCAGGCATAAACCAAAACTGATCCATCTTATAGATGTATTGTGTTCCCAATACATAGGTCTTATCAGTAGTACGACCAAAAGAATTCATTCGTAAATTGAAATTATCAATCTCCTCCTGTGTACTATCAATCGTGATAGAATCAGCAGGGTCTCCTCCTCCATAATAGCTATCTCTTTTCACCAACTGTCCAGAAGCATAAGCTGAAATGGCATGTTTTAAGTTAGCAGAAGTCCAATCGTATTTCAGACTCGCCACATCGATATTGGAGTGTATTTGTTCTGTTATATATGCTTGATAAGGCTCTTTCTCTAATGCATCTCCTCCTCTTCTAAATTCATTGATGTTATGGTATTCCAATGTAAACTTGGAATATAATCCGGTCTTAATAAAACTTCTAAAACCCAGAGTTCTGGAATTAATGACCGGTAATTCTGAAAAACCATCACCGTCTTTGTCATACGCTGAACGGTGGCGTTTCTGACCAAAAATCATCAAGCCCATTTTTTGATTATCAGAAACAATGGACGCATTCATAGCAGTTGAATTATCAAAAGTGCTTTCTCCACCAATAGACATAATACTGTGAGATATTTCACCTGAATTACGAATAGGCTCTTTAGTAATAATATTGATAGTACCTGCAATAGCCGAAGCTCCAAACAATGCCGAACCACCCCCTCTAACAATCTCTACCCGCTCCACCATATTAGCCGGTATTTGTTCAATACCATAGACAGCAGACAAAGAACTAAAGATAGGACGAGAATCGAGTAGTATCTGTGAGTATGCTCCATCCAATCCATTCATACGCACTTGCATAAATCCACAATTTTGACAATTATCTTCCACACGCAATCCGGGTTGAAAATTCAACCCATCGGAAAGAGCAATGGAGTGCGTACGTGCAAAGGTTTCAGCATTTAACACATTGACCAATGTAGGTGCTGTGCGACGAGTGGTTTCATTTCTGTTTGCTGAAACCACCACCTCGTTCAACGCAAAGTTATCTTCTTCTAACTCAAAATTCAACTCAATGGTTTTACCTCGCTCCAAGATCACCTTCTTCTCTTGACTCTTGTACCCTAAGAAGCGAGCCTCAACCATAAACTCTCCAACAGGCAGGTCCTTTAGAAAATAATGTCCTGTTGCATCGGTGGTGGTTCCTACGGTTGTACCTTTTAATAAAATAGTAATAAAAGGCATATGTTCACCTGTACGAGCATCTTTTACATCCCCTACAATGTTTGTATCTGTTTTTTGATTCGATTTGGGGGTCTCTGCTTGGATAGTAAAGCTCAACAATAGAGCCAATAACAAAAAAATATTTTTCTTCATATATTTAATCTTCGATTTGTAATTTACACATAACGAGACTAGTATTCCCAGAGGAACACTTCAACATCTCATAATAAAAAGGAACTAGGTAGATTACAAAGCGGGAGGAGGTCTGGAAAACAGATAATGATTCCAACCGGGACGAACCAAAACAACGTCGACCCAATTTTTAAGTGGTATGGAAAGGTTATATAAACCAACCAAGGAGAAGAGTAAAAGAATTGAAGTCGTAACGAAAAAGGCCGATAATGCTTGAATCAAATGAAACTGGCCTTTGGTATGATGATGGTTCTGTGCCCCATCTTTTATTGGGTATGGATGCGAGTGTTTTATAGTTACTCCATCCACAACGTGTGAATGGGTAAATAGGCTTATATTTCCTATATAGTAAACAAAGAGAATCAAAAAGAAACCCTTTATTACCAGTTTAAACCTATTTTTTATTCGCAAACACATATTGGGCACAAAAATACAAAAGGTTTAGCAATCCAACAATACCTACAAATAGGTATTTAGCTTTCGATTAGAGAGTTGTAATACTTATTTTAAGTTTTATTTCTATTTAGCAATCGAATGTCACCAAGAATTAAATAGACAAAAAATAAATGTGGTTAACCGAGAAAAAACCTCTACTTTTAGATAGAATTAAACAGCAATAGAAATATTTTAAACTATGGAGTCAGGGTTTATTACTTTAACTATAGAAAACATTGATGCAGAACACATTTGTTGTGCCATCACTTCAAAAGAAACAAAAGAGGGTTATGAGCTTAAAAAACGTTGGTTAAAACAAGAAATTGAACAAGGTTATGTTTTTTGTCGCTTAAATGAAAGAGCAAAAGTTTTTATAGAGTATGTTGCTGCTGAAAAAGCCTGGGTTCCGGTAAATGCTCCCAACTACCTAATGATTAACTGCTTTTGGGTCTCAGGGAAATATAAAAAACAAGGATATGGAAAAGCATTGTTACAAAAAGCCATAGACTCAGCTAGAGAGCAAAAGAAAGAAGGATTGGTGACTGTAGTTGGCACTAAAAAATTCCATTTTATGAGTGACACGCAATGGCTACTACATCAAGGGTTCAAAGAAGTACAGCAGCTACCCAATGGATTTAGCTTGCTGGTTTATAAGTTAAATCTTGAAGCCAAAGACCCTACATTTAATCCAAACACCTTAACAGGAACAAGTCCTTACACGAAAGGATTAGCGGTTTACTATTCCAATCGCTGTCCTTTTACAGAGCATTATGTACAAACAGCATTGAGAGAAATGGCTCAAAAGAAGCATATTCCCCTATATATCATTAAACTTACAACGTTAGAGGAGGCAAAAAATGCTCCTACTCCGGCTACTATTTTTAGCTTATTTTACAATGGTCAGTTTATAACCACAGATATTAGCATTTGTACTGAGAAGCGATTCAATAAATGGTTTGAAACCATTGAATAGGAATAAAAGAATCGAAATATACTTACATAAAAAGCGATCAAATAGTACAGAAAGAAAACAATGTTCCATTCTACCATTCTTAGCTTAGAATGAAAAGCAGAAAACAAACAGAAACCTTGTTATACAACGCAAAGGAAACATTTACAACTATAACCCTCACTCTTCTCTAATAGAACAATAAACGGTCCTAGACCGAAGGGTGTTAGGTCCTAGACCGACAAGGGTTCAGTCCTAGACCGAGGGACCTTCGGTCTAGGACCTTTTTCATACTTCTTTCTTAAGCCTTAAAAAAGGATGAGTTACTTCTTATAGCCAACGGTTATATTTCTTTACATACCAATTTTTCATCACCTGAGTCAAGACACAATAACTTAAAAGAATACCAATCAACCAAGGGAAGTAACTCCAAGGTAGAGGAACCAAACCAATGGATGCTCCCAACTTACTGTATGGTATAATCACTCCTATTGCCATGATGCCTAGCGTTAAAACCAAAACCGGCCAGGAAGCGCGACTTTGTATAAAAGGAATTTTTCGGGTACGAATCATATGCACAATTAGTGTTTGCGACAATAGCCCCTCAATAAACCAACCGGAATGAAAAGAGGCCTGACTATTTACTGAGGCATACCCAAAGACAAACCACAACACCAAATAGGTTATAATGTCAAAAATAGAACTGATAGGACCTATGTGTATCATAAAACGCTTCAAATCGGAAGCATCCCATTTTCTGGGCATTTTAATATACTCTTCATCCACACTATCAAAAGGTATCGTAATTTGAGAAATATCATATAGCAGATTCTGTATCAGCAGATGAATAGGCATCATCGGTAGAAAAGGGAGAAAAATACTGGCAATCATCACACTAAACATATTGCCAAAGTTTGAACTCGCAGTCATCTTGATATATTTCACGATATTTCCAAAAATTTTACGGCCTTCTATTACCCCTTGCTCCAAAACCATCAGACTTTTTTCCAACAAAATGATATCGGCCGATTCTTTAGCAATATCCACTGCAGTATCTACCGAAATTCCAATGTCGGCTTGACGCAATGCAGGAGCATCGTTTATTCCATCACCTAAAAAACCAACAGTATGTTCTCTGTTTTGATAGGACTTAATCACACGAGATTTCTGTAAAGGAGTTAACTTGGCAAAAATATTTACCTCTTCAACTATAGCCGACAACTCCTCATCATTCATACCATCCACATCCTGCCCCAACAAAATACGGTCGGTTTTAATACCCACCTGCTTGGCTACCATTTCACAGATTAAGGCATTATCTCCCGATAGCACTTTCACCTCTACTCCGTGCTCCTTTAACGCTTTAATAGCTGCAGCCGCACTCTCTTTGGGAGGATCTAGAAAAGCCAAGTAGCCAATCAGTACCATATTGAACTCATCATCGGTGTCAAAATCCAATGTTTTCTCTACCCAGCTTTTTTGAGCCACACCCAAAACACGCATCCCTTGTTTGTTCAACTCACTACTTATACGTAAAAGGTCTTTCTTGATTGCATCCGTAATGGGTATCGCTTCTCCGTTATATTCTGCGAATCCACAAATTGAAAGAATCTCCTCTATAGCCCCTTTAGTGATGATTTGTCGCTTTCCACTCTTATCTTCCACCACAACCGACATGCGGCGACGATTGAAGTCGAATGGAATTTCATCTACCTTTTTATAGATCTTCTCTACATCCTGAACATTCAATTCATTGTAATGAGAAAGAATAGCCTTATCCATCAAATTTTTCAATCCCGTTTGAAAAAAGCTATTACAATAAGCGTGACGCAACACACGCAAACAATCTCGTCCCTCAATATCCAGATATTTCTCCAGTACAATTTTGTCTTCGGTAAGGGTACCGGTCTTATCGGTACATAGAATATCCATTGCCCCAAAGCTTTGAATGGCATTCAGGTTTTTCACAATGGTTTTTTGCTTGGAGAGTTTAACTGCTCCTTTGGCTAAGTTAGAGGAGACTATCATAGGTAACATCTCGGGAGTTAACCCTACGGCCACTGATATGGCAAAGAGAAAAGCATCGAACCAATCACCTTTGGTAAAACCATTCACAAATAACACAAATGGAA
Source organism: uncultured Bacteroides sp. (assembly GCA_964528875.1). Taxonomy (GTDB): domain Bacteria; phylum Bacteroidota; class Bacteroidia; order Bacteroidales; family Bacteroidaceae; genus Bacteroides_E. The sequence continues at coordinate 26,078 of CAZGUI010000034.1, forward strand.
CCATTACCAACATAAAGCGAATCAATAATAAGCTCACCTGATTGATTCCCTTATCAAAGCTGGTCATTACACGTTGCCCACTAACTAGCGTTTTTGCAATGGTTCCAAAATAAGTATCATTTCCTGTAGCGACTATAATGCCTTTAGCAGCTCCACTTAATACGGTTGACCCCATAAAACAGATGTTACTCAAATCGGTTAACACCATTTCACCGGCAAGAGGTAAAGCCTCTGCTGTTTTCTCAATACCATCCGACTCTCCGGTTAAAGAAGATTGGCTGACAAACAAGTCCTTTGCTTCAACAATCCGAACATCTGCCGGAACCATATCGCCTGCAGATAAAAAAATGACATCTCCGGGAACTAACTCGGTCATTTCAATTTCACGAGGTGCAGTAGCCCCGTTTCTATAAACTGAAGCTGTGTTACTTACTAATTCCTGCAAAGCCTCACTGGCCTTATTGGATTTATGTTCCTGATAAAACCGAATCAAGACACTTAGAGTAACCATTGATGTAATAATAACAACTGTAGCCCATTCACGTTCACCGGGTGAAGCCAGAAGCACATCAATAATGATTGATATAAAAGCCAGAAACATCAATATGCCTATAAATGGATTAATGAAAGCTTTTATCAATAACATATACCATCTATTATTCGTGGTAAATGCTACTCTGTTTTCCCCATACTCTTCTAAACGATTTTCTACCGTTTCATCGCTGATACCCCCTTCAGCCGATTGAAGTTGGGAAAAGATATTAATAGATTGTTTTGCAGCGCGGATAAGTGGCTCTTTGTTGTATAGACTAGCCACATTGGGACGGATTTTCTCTCTTATTCTTCTCATTATTCCGTTTTCTTAGATGTTGTACAAAATATTAACTAAAAAATAGCAAGGTCTGTATGTATATTCCATACAGAAATCATCTTCTAGCTACATCGGAAAACAGCATATAACAACATTCTCATAGCGTGATCTTTTTATGAGTTTATAAAAAAAGAGTTTCTTACGAGATTACTCCATTAGTAGTACGTACACTAAGTATGAGAGGAAAATAAGCATAAAAAAAGGGCTCTTAGATATCTCTAAAAGCCCTTTTCTCTTTTTCTGTACTCGA
>CAZGUI010000035.1:0-26586 GCA_964528875.1 uncultured Bacteroides sp.
TATTTGAAGACTAAGAAAGAACGTATGGGTCATACTTTACATTTGAAAAAGTAACACTATAAATAAAGACAAACAATGAACAATTTACTATCGGATCGATTGAATAGCTTGTCTCCATCAGAGACTCTTGCGATGTCGCAAAAAAGTAATGAGTTAAAAGCTCAAGGTATTGACATTATTAATATGAGTGTGGGAGAACCCGATTTTCATACACCCGATGCAATAAAACTTGCAGCTGATAAAGCAATCAATGAAAATTTCACCTATTACTCTCCTGTTTCCGGTTATCCCTCTTTGCGCAAAGCAATAGCTGAAAAACTAGAAAAAGAGAATGGTTTGACTTATACTCCTAATCAAATTACTTGTGGTAACGGAGCCAAACAGTGTGTTTGTAATGCTATTCTAGCCTTAGTAAATCCGGGAGATGAAGTTATTATACCTGCGCCCTATTGGGTGAGTTATCCGGAAATGGTTAAGTTGGCTTCCGGTATTCCTGTTATTGTTTCTGCAGGTATAGATCAGGATTTTAAAATAACACCTACTCAGTTAGATCAGGCGATAACTCCTCAAACTAAAGCTCTGATTTTATGTTCTCCTTCTAATCCTACGGGTTCTGTTTATAATAAAGAAGAGTTATTAGGTTTAGCCGAGGTATTAAAAAAATATCCCAATGTGATTATTATTTCAGATGAGATATATGAACATATTAACTATAGTGGAAAACACGAAAGTATTGCTTCCTGTCCGGAGATGTTCTACCGTACATTAGTAATCAATGGGGTATCAAAAGCTTATGCTATGACAGGTTGGCGTTTGGGCTTTGCTGCTGGTCCTGATTGGTTAATTTCTGCTTGTAATAAACTACAAGGACAATACACTTCCGGGCCTAGTTCAATTAGCCAGAAAGCTGCAGAACAAGCCTATTTGGGTAGTCAGGAACCTGTGGAGGAGATGAGAAAAGCATTCTCTCGTCGCAGAGACTTGATTGTTTCTTTAGCTAAAGAAATCCCCGGGTTTGAGGTAAGTGTACCTGAGGGGGCTTTTTATCTATTTCCTAAATGCAGTTATTACTTTGGTAAATCAGCAAAAGGTGAAACGATTGAAAGTGCTTCAGATTTAGCATTCTACTTATTGAATCATGCTCATGTGGCTTGTGTGGGTGGAGATGCCTTTGGTGCACCGGAATGCATTCGTATGAGTTATGCTACAAGTGATGATAATATAGTAGAAGCAATGAGAAGAATTAAGGATGCTTTGGCCTTATTAAAATAAGTATGATTTTATAAATCATAAAAAAGGAAAGAGAGTGAAGGCGAGGAGTCTATAACGCTCTCTTTTTTATTTTTCTACTTATTAGATCACAGATTAATACATATAAAACTAACACAACTAACATAGAAACGAAGAAAAATGGCAAAAGTAAAACCATTTAAAGGATTACGCCCTTCAAAAGAAATTGTAGAGAAAGTAGTTTGTCGCCCTTATGATGTCTTGACTTCTGAGGAGGCTCGTGAAGAGGCAAAAGGAAATGATCAATCTCTTTATAGAATCACACGGGCAGAGATAGATTTCCCTCCGGGTATTGATGAACACGATCAGGCAGTATATAATAAATCGGTTGAGAACTTCAATCTATTTCAAGAGCAAGGTTGGCTTAAGCAAGATGCAGAAGAGTGCTATTATATTTATGCACAAGAGATGAATGGGAAACGGCAATATGGCTTAGTGGTTGGTGCATCGGTTCAAGATTATTTAACCGGAGTAATAAAAAAACACGAGCTAACACGTAGAGATAAGGAAGAAGATCGTATGAAGCACGTTCGCATAACCAATGCGAATATGGAACCTGTCTTTTTTGCTTACCACGATCACAGTATATTGGATGGTATTGTTAATGAATACATTCAAACAGAACCCGAATATGATTTTACAGTGGCTGCTGATGGTATAAAACACATCTTCTGGGTTATTAATGACCCTAAGGATATTAAAACCATAACCGAGGCTTTTGCTGAAATACCTTATTTATACATTGCTGATGGGCATCATCGTTCTGCTGCTGCTGCTTTAGTGGGTGAGGAGAAGGCAAAACAGAATCCTAATCATAACGGAACAGAGAATTACAACTATTTCATGGCCGTTTGTTTTCCTGCTTCTCAGTTAACTATTTTAGATTATAATCGTGTGGTAAAAGACCTGAATGGATACACCAAAGAGGAGTTTCTAAAAGCTTTAGAAGATGATTTTGCTGTAGCTAAAATGGGTAAAGAACCATATAGACCTCTTGAAAAACACACTTTTGGACTTTATATTGAAGGTGAGTGGTACAGATTAATAGCCAAAGAAATTACTTACAATGAAAATGATCCTTTAAGTGTATTAGATGCTAATATTGTATCCGATTATATTTTAGATAAAAGGTTAGCTATAAAAGATTTACGTTCCGATAAGCGCGTGGATTTTGTGGGAGGAATTCGTGGGCTTGGAGAGTTAGAGCGCAGAGTGGATAGTGGAGAGATGAAGTTAGCTATTGCTCTTTATCCAGTTTCGATGGATCAATTAATGACCATTGCTGATACTGGTAATATTATGCCTCCAAAATCTACTTGGTTTGAGCCGAAATTAAGATCAGGATTAGTTATTCACAAGTTGGATTAAACGAAATATAAAATAGAGTAGGGTTTCTTTGTGAAATCTTACTCTTTTTTTAGGTGTAATATGGGGTAGCTAAACCCAAAGGCATCTACTTGACTTCTACCGGTAAATTGGAATCCTATCTGTTTGTAGAAATCTAAGGCTTGCTTATTCTCTTCATTTACACTCACTTTCTTTAGTTTCAACCGATTTAGGGCAAATAAAAGAAGTGCTTTTCCAAATCCCTTTCTCATATAAAGAGGATCAATAAAAAGCATTTCTATTTCCTCGCTAGATACACCTAAGAAACCGGCTACCTGATTATCTACTATAAAAGTGTATAATGTAACCTGTTTCATTATTGAAGGAAGCATCTCTTTTAATCGGTTGAAATCTTCTTCCTTTAAGAAATGATGGGTATGCTTTACTGATCGTTCCCAAATTTCAAGCAGAGGTTGTATGTCTGAGTTAGTATAGCGTGAAATCATAGTGGATCTTTTAGTCGTTTGGATAAATGTAGCTTAAAATTCATAATATGAAGCTTTCTTTTTATTAAAACTGTTTTTTGCTATCTTTGCTTCAATGGAGAGAGGGGACACCTATAAGAGTATTGTAACAGCTGTTGAAGGAGAACATACAGAGAAAAGAAGTAAGTTTTTATCTTTTGCTTTTCCTGTGAAGAGTCTTTCTGAAGTTGAGGCTTATCTAGATGAGTACCGAAAGAAATTTCATAATGCTCGTCACGTTTGTTATGCCTATATGTTAGGTCCGGAACGGAAAGAGTTTAGAGCCAACGATGATGGAGAGCCCTCTAGTACTGCAGGTAAACCCATATTGGGACAAATAAACTCCAAAGAGTTGACTAATGTACTTGTAATAGTAGTTCGCTATTTTGGAGGAATAAAGTTAGGTACGGGAGGATTAATTCAAGCCTATCGTGAAGCAGCTGCCGAAGCTTTAAGTCATGCTGAGATAATAACTCACACCATTGATGAAGATATTGAATTTACTTTTGAATATCCAAGCATTAATGAAGTGATGCGTATTGTAAAAGAGCATGATGCCGGTATGGTTAACCAATCGGCATATGGAGTTGGTGCATCGATGACTGTTCGTATCCGGAAATCGCAAAGTGAAGCTTTACGACAGGCTTTATCTTTACTTCCTTCTGTTCAGTTGAAAGTAGTTAAATGAAATGATTACTTATCGATTCGTTTTAGCCATTTCTTATACGTGTCAAGTACTTCAATACCTCTATTTGTGTACCATCCATATCCATTTCTTCTTTCATAGGAAATATCCGAAACACTAGCTCTTTTAATTCCGTCTCTACTACAAAAGAAAGGTTTATGTGTTTCAAGGTCATAGAAACGTCCCCACATAGGTTTCCCATTCTCTGTAAAAACCGTTTTGTAATCCCCTCTGCCCTGATTATCAGTAAAGTACTCTTTTTTTAGATTTGTAATTTGATTTTTCTTAAACCACTCCACAGCTCCTTTTATAGCTACTTGTACTCTTGGTGATGGATTCTCCAACTGCATTAATAATAAAACGATGTCAGCTGATTCACTACCACTTAAAGAGGGGAGTTCATAACTTCTTGCGTGTGTAGGTTCCAAAGTGTGCTGATCGTGTTGGGCACACCATACTGTTAATTTTCCATCTTGTACCACCTGAGTGTTTAAGATGCACTCTATTCCTTTATTGAATGCGTTGATTGCTTGTTCTTGTATGTCAGAAGATAAAAAGGTGTAAGGATCATTTCCCTGATGAATTGCTTTTAAGAGGTAGAGTACATTGGTCATTGCATTATCGTTGTAAGTTATAGCCTCATAATATCCCACTTTACTAGGATGAAATTGAGGCCAACCCCCATTGTCATATTGCAACTCAAAAATAAAATGAATGCCCTGTAGTATGGCGTTTTTGTACTCTTCTTTGGGTGTCATTTGATACACCTTAGCTAAATAGGTGATTTCTGTTGTGGTGGCATTGTTGTCAATGGTAGCCAGTGTGTTCTCTCCTTTATTTGCTATTAGTTTGGCCTTCTCATCATCTGATAATTTAGCAGGAAAGTAGGTGTCTTTAGGCCATCCACCCGAATTTAGTTGATATAAGAGCAATTGGTCTGCTATTTCTAACGCTTCCGGTGTTTGAAAAAAGTCAGCATTGAAACTTCTGGCCAATTTAGTCCAGTTTTGTCTTTTAGGTGGTTTTTTTTCATTTTGAGTCTTCTTTGAAGTGATGCTATTTTGAGAGTAGCCCTCGTTGGTATACATAAAAAAGAAAAGAAAGACTATGAAAAATAGGTGTTTAATGTTTAGTTTCATCGACTTAAAGTTAAGGTTTTTCTTTACTGAAAATTATTTGAAGTTAGATAGATTAATAAGAATACTTCTTTATCTGCATAATGTAGGTTTATTTTCATTTAAATGAAGTAAAGTCTTGAATTATAAAATGAGAACCCAAGACTTTACTTATTCCTAATTCAACCTTATTTATGAACCCTAAACCAATCTACATCAACCCAACCACCATCGTTAATAACCATGTGAGGTCTTGTGCAGAAAGTTCCAACTTTTGCTCCAATCCATTTACCTTCTTTTACATTAAAGGTTTTTCCTAAAGAATTGAATTTTTTACCATTGGTACTATAACTAAAGTTACATATTACTTTTTTGTCGTTTCCTTCACTACCTACAGTTTCAAGTTTTACTCTGAAATAAAGGTCTTTAGCATTGGTATTAATCTTTTCGTTGACAACCTCTGATTTGCCTTTATCAGCACCTATACATTCTACTTGTGACAATGTAATACCTTCTTTGGTGTTTTCTAAAATAAGACCTGCATAATCCATACCCATCATTACAAGTCCTGTTCTCTCTCCGAAATATTGTTGAGAAGGGTTAAAGGACAACTTAATAGTTGCAGAAAAATTGTCAGCCGGAGCTTTTTGAAGTAAAAGGTTGGCTACATCCCATAAACTTTTGAAATCTTCTCTCACAGGATAAGAGTAAAGACGTAAAAAGCCTTTGTCTCCTGCGCAATAAGCCCACTTTTCGTTGATGTTAGCATGCCATTGCCATTGAGGTGATAATGTTAAGCCATTGAACTCATCACTTTCTTGTGGAGTAGTTATAGGATAATTTTTTCCTACATTGGGTTTTTTATAAGTTAAAACCGGTTTACCAACCCCTGTGTTTTTCTTGTCTTCACCAATAACAGGCCAGTCGTTCATCCATTTCATTGGTTGTAAATGAGTAATTCGACCTAATGGTCCAACATCTTGAAAGTGGATAAACCAGTCTTCTCCTGATGGCGTATCAACCCAAGCTCCTTGATGAGGTCCATTGGTTGGAGAGTCTTTCTGCTCCATTACAATTTTTTCCTCATAAGGACCATATATATCTTTCGATCTTAAGACCAATTGCCATCCGGTTGCTACCCCTCCGGCTGGAGCAAAGATGTAATAGTAACCATTTCTTTTGTGAAACTTAGGACCTTCAACGGTAGGGTGGTCTTTATGGCCATCGAACATGATACGAGATTGTGTTATGGCTTTTGTAGCAGTAGCATTCAATTCGCAAATAGCCAGTACACTCTTTAGTTCAGCTCTACTACCTGCATAAGCGTGAGCCATATATACACGTCCATCATCATCCCAAAGTGGGGTAGTGTCTATAATTCCTTTACCTGCCTTAACTAGAACGGGTTCACTCCATGGTCCTTCCGGATTTTTTGCTTTAACCATAAAAGCTCCTTGATCGGGATCGCCCCAGAAAATATAGAATTCACCTTTATGATGTCTAATGCAAGGCGCCCAGATACGATTTCCATGTTGTGGAACCTCTGGAGTCTCAAGTGGAGTTAACTGGTAAGGTATTGCTGCGCTAATTATGCTCCAATTTACCAAATCTTTAGAATGTAAAATTGGTAAACCGGGTAGACAATTAAAGCTTGATGCTGTCATGTAAAAATCATCACCCACTCTGCAAACATCCGGATCAGAATAATCGGCATATATAATGGGGTTTTTATAGGTGCCATCTCCTTGATCGGCAACCCAAACTTCAGAAACATAGTTCGAGTTTTGACTCTTTAGTAATAGCCCAATCGTTAAGAAAAAGAATAGTAAAGCTGTTTTTTTCATGATTTATTTATTTAATGATAGTGATAGAAACAGGGTGTTCAATAATATCTTTCCATGTGGTTAAATATTTGAACCATTCTTCTTTGGTTTCATATCCAAAGGTTTCCTTTCTTGAAGTAAAGTTTATGTAATACTTAAAATAATCTTGATTAGGTAAGGATATAGTATATAGGTAGTTGCGTTTATCTTGCACTTCTTTTACAATGTATTTCTGAGGTATATATGTAGCAAGTCCAACTGTTTCCTTAGCATATTTAACGGTGTCGTTAACAGGCCAGTCAGTACCCCAACAAGCAATTAATCCTTTACCATCAGAGAAGTGATCGGAATCTTTTATCTTTTGAACTCCTGTGGCAAAAGTTTGTTGATTCAGAGGCTTACCAAAGAGCGCTTCTACTTCAGCATCGCGATGACCTCCATAAATGGTGTATCTATTAATCATATTTAATGAACTACCTTGATATTCCCAACCTTTGACTTCCATTTCAATAATGGCACGTACAGGCCCATAGGCCACGACTCTAGCCGTTCTTGTTTTTACAGGAGCAATATGTGTAGCTTCGTTGCCATTCCATCCTTTAAGTGCTCCCTGCCCACAACTTCCACCGACTCTAAGTACGTCATCGCCAAAACCTTTAGCTAATTGTTCATCATTGGGATACCAACCGGAAGCTTCTACTTCAAATCCTTTATTGAACTTTCCATAAATATCTACGGTTTGTTTTTCATCAAAATAAAGACGATAAGCTGTTAACTCTGACTCAATAGCCGGACCATGGTGGTGCATTTGATTATATATGTTGCTTGTACCCGGAATGGTGACTGAAGTAACAGGAACATGTTTTCCTCTTTTATCACTAACTAGCATCTGAGCATGAACTCGTGTAGTATAGTTTCTGTCTTGTTCTGTATCGTATAAATCAATGGTGTAGTCTTTTGAATCGGATTTATTTATATCAATAAGAAAAGCCAACTCTTCGTTTATACCATCATCATTTAAGTCATCTAGTTGAGAGGGAATTTCTGTGTTTCCTTCTTTAACTATTGCTCCTTTTACTTCAAAATCTAAGTTCAGGTCTTTTAGTTTGAGAACAATAGGTTCATCTTGTTTAGCCTGATTCCACTGATTGGTTGCCTTAATTGTAATTCTTTTGGATTGTTGAGCTAAACAGAAACTTAGGGTGGCAAATAATAAAAAGAAAAGTGATGTGATTTTTTTCATGATTTCTATTTTTGTTTTATTCGAATGAAGTTATCTCTTTTTCAATAACTTCACCGTATAGTACATCGTTTATATTCACATTTTTAGATTTCTTGACAGTTATAATGCCCTTTTCTTTCGGTGTTATATTTACGTTTTTTAAACTTACTTGTTCTGTTTCACTTAAAGTAATACCATTTTTAGCTCCATTTATATATACATTTTCAACTGTAATGTTCTTTATAGGCATTTCTGGTATGCCATTGAAGAACATAGCTTTGCCAATGTTTTTACAAAAGATGTTGGAGATATGGATGTCTTTAAATGCAGGGGTCTCTTCTGTAACTTCAGGAGTTACGTCATATGATTTTCCTCCATAGAATAGATCGAAAAGTAAAGCCTCGTTAGGTATATCAATCATATTGATGTTATTGATAAAGATATTTTCAACGACTCCCCCTCTTCCTCTTGTACTTTTAAACCGAAGACCAACATCTGTTCCTAGGAAGGTACAATCGGCTACATAAATGTTTTTTACTCCACCAGACATTTCACTTCCAACGACGAAACCTCCGTGTCCATGTAAAACGGTGTTGTTTTTTAATATTACATTTTCTGTTGGAATGCCTCTCTTTCTTCCATCTTCATCTTTTCCTGATTTAATACACATAGCATCATCACCCGCATCAAAGAGGCTGTTTACAACTAATACGTTTTTACAAGACTCAATATCCAAAGCATCTCCATTTTGTGAATACCAAGGGTTGGAAACTTTTACATTGTCAATGGTTATATTTTCACACATCAAAGGATGCAAGCACCAACTGGGAGAGTTTTTGAAAATGACACCTTCTAAAAGTATTTTATTACAATCTATAAAGCTTAGTAGGACAGGACGAAGCCATTGTTTAATTTCATTCCACTCTTCTTCAGTCGTGATACCGGAAGGATTATTAAAATCCTCACACGATAGAGCTCCTTTAAGCGCTCCCTCGCTAGGGTACCAGATTTTCCCGGCTTTATCAACTACACCACCCGACTTGATTAAAGTATTCCATTGCCTATCGGTCATTTTATCTTTCTTCACTGGTCGCCAATTCTGTCCGTTACCATCAATAACACCATAACCTGTAATTGCTATGTTTTCTGCATCTTTAGCATAAATTGGTGAAGTACATCGATGGGTTTCAAGACCTTCAAAAGATGTTTTTATAATAGGGTATTGATCAAGATCATCAGTGAAAACAACCAGCGCATTGCGTTCTAAGTGTAAGTTTACATTGCTTAGCATCTCTATGGGACCTGTTACCCATAGCCCTTCAGGAATAACTACAGAACCTCCGCCTTTTGAATGTATAGATTGAATGGCTTTATTTATGGCTTCGGTATTTAGGGTAACGCCATCTTTTTTTGCTCCATAATCGGTTATCTTAACTGATACATTAGGAAATGTAGGTTGAATTACTTCAGGCATGTTAAAAGGAACTTCTGAATAAATTTCGCTATACGATTTAGTTTCAGTTTTACTGTGAGTGGCTTGCGATGAACATCCCTCCAAAACCATTAAAGCGAAGATGAAAACTCCTACTATTGAAAAACTTTTTCTCATTCTGTTCTGTAGTTTATAGTTATTAAATGCTATTAATTTGTGTCTTTGACTTAATTTCAAAAATACTGGAACTTTAACATTTGTATGAGTGTTATTTGATCTAAAATGTGTCTTTTTTGACAATTTTGATATAAAATGGGACTTTGCTGACTATATCCAATCTAAATACTTTATCTTTGCAGTCTAATTTAACTTTTAACAAAATATGAGTTACAATTTATTGAAAGGTAAACGAGGTATTATTTTTGGTGCCTTAAATGAGCAATCAATTGCATGGAAAACAGCTGAGAGAGCTGTTGAAGAAGGTGCTAAAATTACATTATCAAACACTCCTATTGCTTTACGTATGGGAGAACTAAACGAGTTAGCAGAGAAACTAAATAGTGAAATTATACCAGCAGATGCTACAAGTGTAGAAGATCTAGAGAAAGTATTTAAAGAATCAATGGCTATTTTAGGAGGGAAGATAGACTTTGTCCTTCATTCTATTGGTATGTCTCCTAATGTTCGTAAGAAAAGAACTTATGATGATTTGAATTACTCTTCTTTGGAACAAACTTTAGATATTTCGGCTGTGTCATTCCATAAAATGCTTCAAACAGCTAAAAAAATGAATGCTATTGCTGATGGTGGATCAGTTATTGCTTTGAGTTATGCAGCAGCACAGCGAACCTTTTTTGGTTACAACGATATGGCTGATGCTAAAGCATTATTAGAATCCATAGCTAGAAGTTTTGGCTATATCTATGGTAGAGAAAGCAATGTACGTATTAATACTATTTCTCAATCGCCTACTATGACCACAGCCGGTTCTGGAGTGAAAGGAATGGATAAACTATATGATTTTGCTAATCGTATGTCTCCATTAGGTAATGCTTCAGCTGCGGAGTGTGCGGATTATTGTGTAGTTATGTTTTCTGATTTAACTCGAAAAGTAACCATGCAGAACTTATTCCATGATGGAGGTTTTTCTAGCATAGGTATGAGTTTACGTGCTATGGCAACTTATGAGAAAGGTTTGGACGAATATAAAGACGCTGAAGGGAATATAATTTACGGATAAATGAAGCATCGTGTCATAAAATATATATTCTTATCGTTGGTTTTATGCATTGTTTCTTCTTGTGATTTTTCAACAAGATCGAAGAATAGTGCGCCTAATCATGCGAAAGAAGATTTTATGATCATAAGATATGATAGACTATTAAAGGATTATATTGACTCTAATAGTCTATCTGCTTTACAAAAAATGAATACAACCTATCTGCCTATTACTCAAATTCTATTTGAAGATGTATTGGCATTAGGAATATTCACAGATGATAGTTTGGCTTATAAATTAAAAGCTTTTTATTCCGACCCAACTCTTATACAATTGATGAATGATGTTTCTGAAAAATTTTCAGATTTATCTTCTTATGAAAAAGAGTTGTCTAAAGGATTTAAACAACTGGAGAAGAATCTTGAAGGAGTGAGAATTCCCCAAGTATATACTCAAGTTTCAGCTCTTAATGAATCTATCATCGTAACAGAAAGTCTGTTAGGTATTAGTTTAGATAAATATATGGGACAAGATTATCCTCTTTATCAACACTATTATTATGATTATCAAACTCGCTTAATGAAGCCTGAACAAATACTATACGATAGTTTTGTTTATTACTTAATTAGTGAATACCCTCTGACTCTATACGGCATTACTCTATTGGATGTAATGGTTTACTATGGAAAGATCTATTACATTGTCGATGAATTACTAGGTCATCAAGGCATAGAAACTGTTTTAGGCTATAATCAAGAGGAGAAAAAATGGTGTAAAGAGAATAAGGCAGCACTTTGGGGCTTTATGTTACGTAATAGGTTGTTACAATCTACAGACCCCATGTTGATTAGAGAATATATACGTCCTATTCCAACGGGATTTTATCGTGAAGAAAGTCCTTTGTTATTAGGGATTTGGCTTGGATATCAAATCATAGAGGATTATATGGAGTATCATAAGAAAACTACATGGATGGAGCTTCTCAACAACAATAATAGTGTGTATTTTTTAGAGGAATCAAAGTTTCATCCCGAATAGAATTTAGTTTTATGCTTTCTAATGGATTATATTTAATTCCTGTTACATTGGGAGACACCTCAATCTCTAGTGTTCTCCCAGATGATAATAAATCAATTATTTTACAAATTAAACATTTTGTTGTTGAAGATTTGCGAACAGCGCGTCGTTTCTTGAAAAAGGTTGAACCCTCAATCTCAATTGATGATTTAACTTTTTATGAATTAAATAAACGAACGCCTAAAGATAAACTTCACGAATATATTGCACCTCTTTTGAGAGGGGAGTCTGTAGGCTTAATGTCAGAAGCAGGGTGTCCTGCTGTTGCTGATCCGGGATCGGATTTAGTTGCTTTGGCTCATAAAAAGAAGATCAAAGTGATTCCTTTAGTTGGGCCCTCGTCTATTTTACTTTCATTAATGGCTTCCGGCTTTAATGGACAAAGTTTTACTTTCCATGGATACTTACCCATCAAAGGGGATAGGAGAATTCAAAAGATAAAAGAGTTGGAGCGTAGAATCTATGGTGATAATGAAACTCAGTTATTTATTGAAACCCCATATAGGAATCAACAAATGATTGAAGATTTATTAAAGAACTGTAAGCCACAAACAAAGTTGTGTATAGCTGCTAATATTACTTGTCCAGATGAATTTATCCAAACGAAGACGATTCAAGAATGGAGGTATGAGGTGCTGGAGATAACTAAAGTTCCTTGTATTTTTCTCTTGTATAAATAACCTGATTTAGATGTTCAAATTCTTCTTGTAGCAAGCCTGAGAAGAAAGAAGTTTGTATTTTTTCTTTAATGGCGTTCATGTTCCAGAATTTAGCATCTCTTCTTTTGAAACAATTTTTTACTTGTTCTTTATCCATTTCTATTGAAAAGAAGTAAATTAACCGATTAGTTTCTTCTGTTTTGAAATGGTAAGTTAGGTGGTAAATAGGTTGAATATCATCCGTTACTTTGGATAGGTTTTCATTTAGAAGCCTTTGTACGCCTTGAGTAATGGTTTCATTATAAAGAAGGAACCCTTCTATAGGTACATCTATCTTCTCTTTTTCAATTAAAACGTGCTGTGGTCTTTTACAAAGTAATAACTCATTGTTTGCTATTATGGCTATTCGGATTAGAGGATAAATGTTCTCTTTTCCATTTTTCAGAAGCTCTTCTTTAATGGACTTGCCGATAACGTCACCATATTTGTTAACTATTGGATAATACTCTGTGTGCTCTACTATTTTATTGAAATAATTAATAGCTGCCTGATTAAGTAGAATACTGAAAATAAAAACTAAAATAGGAAATAGGCGAAACATAGTCCAATGTGATTGAGGCTGGTGTCCAACATCAATAAAAAGAAATATGGTTAATGCTATGAAGTGTATTCCTCCAAGTATAAATAAAACACGAGAAGACACAATTGATGCTTCGGCACCCTGAGCAAAATACTGTCTGTTTTCCTCTTTCTTTTTATGCATGAGAAAAGAGATGAAACGATTTTTATGTAAGAAAATAATAAATAAAGGTATTATTATACTGGATTCTATTGTGATGGGAATCATTCCTACAGGACAATAATTCTTATAAAAAAAAGTGGAGATAGTAAGAGCAAACAAGACAAGAGCCGTTATATCTAATATGAAATTTACATTTTTTGCTCGTCTTCCATAATGGATATAAAGTTGAATGACAGCCAAAGTTAACCCTATGTAAATAGCTGTTTCTTGACAGATGAACTCACATAAAATCATTGTTGCTATTGCTGGCAATAATCCCAATGACATATTGTATTTTGATGATAGAATTTTTCTTGGCCTCATACACAAAAGCTTAAATCTATCATTAAAACAAAAAGAATCTGGTTTAGTTTACGGAATGAGTGAGATATGTTGCTCTGCATGGTAAGAAGAGCGAACTAATGGTCCACTGACCACATTTTTAAATCCTTTTTTTATCCCAAGTACTTTATATTTTTCAAATTGTTCAGGGTGGATGTATTCCACTACAGGATAATGCTTTCTGGAAGGTTGTAGATATTGTCCAATAGTTAATATGGAACAACCTACCTTGAGAAGGTCTTCCATTAAATATTCTACTTCATCGGTTGTTTCTCCTAATCCAACCATAATCCCTGATTTAGCAGGAATACCCGATGCTGCAATTTGCTCAAGAACTTTTAAACTCATTTCATATTTGGCTACACTTCTTACCAATGGAGTGATTCGTTTAATTGTTTCCATGTTGTGAGCAATGATATGAGGCTTTGCTTGTATTATTAAGTCAATGCAAGCTCTATCTCCTTGAAAGTCAGGTATAAGTACTTCTATTGCTGTTTGTGGTGTCTTTTGTTTTATTGCTGCTATAGTTTTCACCCAATGATTTGCTCCATAATCAGGAAGATCATCGCGATCTACTGAAGTTATTACTGCATAGTCAATTTGCATTAGTTTAATAGACTTAGCAATATTTTCCGGTTCATCAGGGTTAAGGGGGAGAGGTTTGCCACTTTTTGTATTACAAAACTTACAGTTACGTGTGCAAATGTCTCCACCAATCATAAATGTTGCTGTTCCTTTTCCCCAGCATTCCCCTAAGTTTGGACATCTCCCACTGCTACATATTGTGTGCAGACAATGCGTGTCTACAACTTTTTTTGTTTCGCTATATCTGTTATTGCTGGCTATGTCAACTTTAAGCCAAGAAGGCTTACTTATTCTTCTTTGCATTGATTCTTATAAGTTTTTTAAGAAGAATTCTGTTAGCTGTGTAAATAAATGATGGCGTGTGTTTCCTCCATAAATACCGTGATTTCTATTCGGATAAGCCTGTATCTTAAACGACTTGTTAGTTTGAATCAGTTCTTCGCTATATTCCACAGTGTTTTGGTAGTGAACATTGTCATCTGCCATACCATGTACTAATAAAAGTTCACCTTGTAAATTATTTACACGAGTAAACGCAGAAGAAGATTTGTATCCTTCAAAGTTCTCTTGTGGTGTACGCATGAAGCGTTCACCATATATAGTGTCATAAAATTTCCAGTCTGTTACAGGAGCTACTGCAACACCTGCTTTAAATGGTGAGTTAAGGGTACTCATACTCATTAACGTGATGTAACCACCGTAACTCCAACCCCATATACCTATGCGATTAGCATCCACAAATGGTAATGAACTTAGATAATTGGCTGTACCTACTTGGTCTTCAGCTTCTTTAACTCCTAAATTAAGGTAAGTACTTTTTTCAAAAGAAGCACCACGACCTCCGGTTCCTCTGCCATCTACACAAACCACAAGAAAACCTTTACTTGCCATATATGACTCCCAGCCTATTCCTTGTCTGTCTCCTCCAACAGCCCATCGATCCAATACTTCTTGGCTACCAGGTCCACTATATTGATATAGTATAACCGGATATTTTTTGGTTGCTGAGAAATTAGTAGGTTTAATCATCCAACCATTAAGCTCTGTTCCTAAAGGTGTTGAGAAAGAGAAGAACTCTTTCTCAGGGAGGTTATATTGAGCCAGTTTAGCTTTTAATTCATTGCTATCAATCAGTGTCTTTAATGACTTACCTTTATTATCGTTTAAGGTTATTGTTGTTGGTTGTTGTAGGCTAGAGTATGTATTGATGAAATACTTGAGTGAATGACTAAAGAGGGCACGATTTGTTCCTTTTTGAGTAGTTAGTGCCACCTTTTTATTCTTTCCATCAATTTTATAAACTGTAGATTGTAAAGGATTGCCTTCGTTACTTTCATAGTAAAAAGCATTCTCTTTGGCATCCCATCCTAAGAATTTTTTCACTTCATATTCTCCTAGAGTTACTTGTTTAACAAGTGTACCTTGAAGATTATACCAGTAAAGATGCTGATAACCACTTCTCTCACTTAAAAAACTGAAGTTATTCGGGTAAAAACGTACCTGATCCAATGCTTCCGGCTTAATGTATTGTGCACTTTCGTCTCTTAAAATTAATTTGCTAACTGTAGATCGTGCGTCTGCTAAATATAAATCCAATTGATTTTGGTGACGATTAAGGGTGAAAACAGCCAGTTGGTTTTCTTGTTGAGTAAATTCTATTTTGGGAATGTAACCATCTTCTGCTACAGGTACATCTATTTTTCTTGTTACTCTGGATTTAATGTCGAATGAATGTACACTCACCTTTGCATTCGCTTGTCCTGCTTTGGGGTATTTATAGGTGTAAAAGCCGGGATAGAGTTCAAATTGTTTTAAGTGTGGTGCTAGTCCTGCATATAAAGGAAAAGAAAAAGAAGGTACTGCTGACTCGTCAAATCGAATGAAAGCTAATAATTTACTGTCTTCACTAAACGAGAGCGCGGAATTTATAGCAAACTCTTCTTCATATACCCAGTCAGGAATTCCGTTGATTATTTTATTATATTCTCCATCTTGTGTTACTTGTGATTCACTGTTATTATATAATAATTTCACAAGGAAGATATTGTTGTCTCTAACAAAAGCTATTAAATGACTGTCAGGAGAAAAGAGAGGAACTTGTTGAGGTCCTCCGTCAGATAAAGGTTCTACTGTGTTGTTCTTTAGGTTATAAATATAATGTATAGCAGTATACGATCTTCTATAGATAGGATTGGTTTCTGTAGCAATTAGTAGTTTTGTCCCGTCGGGAGAAAAACTATAGCTATCGAAATTCTTAAAAGGACAATCTCTGGCTGTGCTAACATCAAATAGCACTTCTACCATTTCCCCTGTGGCAAAAGAATATTTAATAATCTGTGTTCCTTCATCGTTCATTTGAGTATAAAAGTCTTCATGGGGAACAGGAATTACCCCTTGCAGTGTTTCCTGTTTGAAATAACCCGATGTGATTTCGTGTAATTGTAACTCTTTAACTCCTCCTTGTGCCATTAAAATTATAGATAGGAATAAACTGAAGAATAATAGATTGAACCTTTTCATATAGGGTGGTTTTTTGTTTTTTATATTATACTAGACAAAAATAATAAAAATGTTTGTATTGGTCGAAATAGCTTCCTTTATATTCAAAAAAACACAAGAATGAGGACACTAAAAAATAATCTATTCCATTAATACATAGTGTTTAAGTATATCTAAAGTCTACTGATTTTAAAATTTAATACTATCTTTGTCAACTGAAAAAGTTAAAAATGAGTAGTAATAAGGTATATAATGATTTTCCCTCTTTTTTAAAGAGATACTTTCCCTTTAAGGTACAGAAGATCTCTATTAATGCGGGATTTACATGTCCAAATAGAGATGGAACCATAGGAGTAGGGGGATGTACTTATTGCAACAATCAAACGTTTAGTCCGGTCTATTGTAAAACAGATAAAACTATTACTCAACAGCTAGAAGATGGCAAACTATTTTTTGCCCATAAATATCCTTCAATGAAGTATCTAGCCTATTTTCAATCTTACACCAATACTTATGGTTCTTTTGAAGAGTTAAAGAAGAAATATGAAGAGGCTTTAGCAGTAAAAGATGTAGTAGGTTTAGTCATAGGTACTCGCCCCGATTGTATTTCAGAGGAATTATTAACCTATTTGGGTGAACTAAGTCAGAACACCTTTGTTTTGGTAGAATATGGAATAGAGACCACATCGGATCAAACTTTGGAGAGAGTGAATAGAGGTCATGATTATGCATCTGTCGTTGAAGTTATTGAGAGAACCAAGAATCATGGAATTTTAACCGGTGGACATGTAATCTTAGGTTTGCCCGGTGAAACTCCGGAGTTTATATTGAGTCAGGCCAAAAGCTTATCGAAGCTTCCCTTAGATACCTTGAAACTTCACCAACTGCAAATAATTAAAGGCACACAAATGGCTGAAGAATATTTAGAACATCCAGAAGATTTTCATATCTCTTCTTTAGAAGATTATATATCTCTTGTTATAGAATATTTGAGGCGTTTGAATCCAAACATAGTAGTAGAGCGTTTTATTTCTCAATCACCTAAAGAGTTGATTATAGCTCCCGACTGGGGAATAAGAAACTATGAATTTACCATGAAGCTTATTAAGCAAATGAAAGAAAGACAAGTTTATCAAGGACAATTATATAGTTGTTCTTTGTAATTTAATAAATTAATATAAATGGATAGAACAAAAATTACAGGAAAGATTCATTATGTTGGAGTAAATGATAGACAAAAAGAACGATTTGAAGGTCTATGGGAATTACCTTATGGTGTTTCATATAACTCTTACTTAATTGATGATGAAAAAGTAGCTTTAGTTGATACTGTAGATGTTGCTTTTCTTGAAGGGTATTTAAAGAAAATAAAAGATATATTGGGCAATCGCGCCATAGATTATTTAATAATCAATCATATGGAACCTGACCATTCAGGTGCTATACGTCTAATAAAGAAAGAGTATCCTAACCTTACAATTATAGGTAATAAGTTGACTTTTAATATGCTTGAAGGGTTTTATGGCGTTTCAGACAATTTGCAGTTAGTTAAAGACAAAGACTGTTTAGAATTAGGATACCATACTTTACGTTTCTATATGACCCCAATGGTTCATTGGCCGGAAACAATGATGACTTTTGATGAAACAGATGGTGTAATCTTTTCCGGAGATGGTTTTGGCTGTTACGGTGCATTAAATGGTAGCTTTTTAGATAGTCGTATCAATACTGATCTTTTTTGGAGTGAGATGGAACGTTATTATTCCACTATTGTTGGAAGATACGGTGTTCAGGTTCAAAATGCATTTAAGAAAATAGGTCTTTTACCAATAAAAACCATTTGTTCTACTCATGGACCTGTCTGGACAGGCGAAAATGTGGAGAAAGTAATAGGTGTCTATGACAGACTCAGTAAATATGAAGCCTATGAAGGAGTAGTTATAGCTTACGGATCAATGTATGGAAATACAGAAGAGATGGCAGAGATAATTGCTGAAGAATTAACCTTACAGGGTATAAAAGATGTATGTATGCATAACGTGAGTAAAAGTGATGCCTCATACATTGTCAGAGATATATTTAGATATAAGGGTTTGATTATTGGAACACCCACATATAATAATATTGTTTATCCGGGTATTGAGGCTTTACTTTCTAAACTTAAGAATAGATTACTTAAAAACCGTTATTTAGGCTGCTTTGGTTCATTTAGTTGGGCTGGGGGAGCAATAAAACAACTAACAGAATTCATTGAAGATGTGAAGTTGGAAATTGTAGCAGATTCTGTAGAAGTAAAACATTCGTTAAGAGCTGATACAGAGGAACAATGTAGAGCTTTAGCTCGTAGCATGGCCGATCGTTTGAAAAAAGATAGAGTTCAGAACTAAATATAAATTAAATGAGAGTTATTATTCAACCTGATTACCAGTATATGTCCGAATGGGCTGCATATTATACTGCATTGAAAATTAAGAAAGCTCAACCTACAGCAGAAAAACCTTTCGTGCTAGGCTTGGCTACTGGTTCAACTCAATTAGGCTTTTACAAAACGTTAATTGAGTTATGTGAAAAAGGTCTTGTTTCATTTCAAAATGTAGTAACTTTTAATATGGATGAATATGTGGGATTACCACAGGAACATCCTGAGAGTTATTACTCTTTCATGTGGAATAACTTCTTTAGTCATATTGATATTAAAGCTGAAAACATTCATCTTTTAGATGGAAATGCGGAAGATTTAGATGCTGAATGTGCTCGTTACGAAGAGAAATTGCAATCCTATGGTGTGGATTTGTTTATGGGAGGTATAGGTCCTAATGGACATTTTGCATTCAATGAACCCGGTTCCTCTTTAGGCTCACGAACACGTATAAAAACATTAACCAAAGATACACGAATCGCAAATTCTCGTTTCTTTGACTATGACATGCATCAAGTGCCTAAGTTGGCTCTTACCGTAGGTATTAGTACGGTTTTATCTTCAAAGGAAGTTATGATTTTAGTCAATGGGTATAACAAGGCGCGAGCATTGAAACATGCTGTTGAAGGTAGTATAACACATATGTGGACCATTAGTATGCTTCAAATACACGAACATGGAATTATTGTGTGTGATGATGCTTCTACTCATGAAATAAAAGTGGGCACCTATAAGTATTATAAAGACATTGAGCAAGATCACTTAGATCCAAAGATAATGTTAGAAGAACTAAAGAGTTAATACGTAATAACTCTCTAAGATGTATAAAAAGAAAGAGAATGTTTTGAATAACATTCTCTTTCTTTTTATATAAACAAGTTGCCGGAAGAATCAAAGAATAAGATCTCCACTACCTTGTCGTACAATTTCAAATTCCTCATTGGTACAATTAACGATAGTAGACTCTTCGGTACTACCTATTCCTCCATCAATAACTAAATCTACTAAGTGCCCCATTTTTTCGTTGATCAACTCAGGATTAGTAACATATTCAATGTCTTCACTGAGGTCATATGGTACAGTTGTTGTCATTATGGGCTCATCTAATAGTCGTGCAATCTCTTGAATAATCGGTTCGTTTGGCATACGAATACCTATTTCTTTACGATTTCTGAAGATCTTAGGTAGCTTGTTCGTTCCATTCAAAATAAAAGTAAACGGACCAGGTAAGTTGCGCTTCATAACCTTAAATACTGCATTATCCAGTTTGGCAAACTGACTCACACTACTTAAGTCATAGCAGATAATAGAAAGATTATTTTTCTGTACATTGATGTTTTTTATTTTACAGATTTTCTCTACAGCTCTTTCTTTCATTGCATGGCACCCAATGGCATATCTAGTATCGGTGGGGTAAATAATTAAACCTCCATCGTTTAAAATATCCACTACTTTCTGGAGGTCTTCAGAGTTGTTGTTTTTCTTATAAAGCTTTAATAACATAAGACTTACTTTTTAAGTTTTTTCTTCAAGAAATCCAAGGCTTTACCTGCAGCCTGTTCTTCTATTGATGTTTCTGTTGTATCCTTACTTATGGATTCACCCGTTTGAGTTGTATCTTTTTTTAAGCCTAATTTTTCACTTAATTTATCTTTAGCTTTGTCTGCCAATTTTTCTGCAGCTTGTTTGGCCATACTTTCAGCGTCAATACCAATGCTTGGTGATTGGAATGTTCCTCCAATTTTTAAGTCTAATGAGGTGTATTCACCAATTTTTCCTGCTGATGCCGGTAACTTTACTTTGCCAGAATAATCAATGGTTTGATCTAAACCCGTAGTTCCTGACAGATTAATTACATAATCTCCCATCTTAATATCAAAAGGTTGTGTAGATAAGCGTCCATTCTCAATGTTGAATGCTAAATCCATATCTTTTACTTCCAGGTTTTTAAGTTCAGGTTTTTTTATGGCTTCAGCAATTTTATCAATAATAGCTACATTGCTTAAACTTAAATCTTTAGTAGATAAATTACCTGTGCCTTGTGTGGATTCAAATAGGGGTGATAATTGTTCATCCAAAAGCGTTTCAATGGTTACATTACCTGAAAAGGTGCCTTTCAAATTTTCAAAAATTGGCGCTAACTGTTTAACCATGTCTAATGCATGATAGGTCTCTACAAAATTTAATTGCGATAAATTAAAGCTACCACCTGCTTTAGGTATCTTAGGATTTACTTCAGTAGAGTAGAACGCATTCATTACAATGGAGCCCCCCATGCTATTTAGCGAAAGATTACTTAAATCAATTTTCTGATTGTTTATACGTAAATTCCCCTGTACATTATCAAATTTCATCTGATTCAGCAATACTTCTTTCATATTGGCTGTCATTGTAAAGTTAATATTTTTAGGAACCTCAAAAGCGACCAATGCAACACTATCTGTTCCCTCTTCAACCTCTTCTTCATCTGGTGATATAAAATCGTTCAAGTTAAGTAAGTTTGAGCGCAAATTTACCGTTCCTGTGATTTTATCTCCTTTGAAAATATAACTTAAGTAGTTAGCCAGCTGGCTGTCTAATGTAATATCACTTTTACCAATATGAGCTGTTGTTTCGCTTAATTTAAGTTGTTGAGGAGTGAAGGTTAAGGTTGACTGATTAATATTTACTTCTGGTAAATCGGGTAGCATCAACTTCATATCCGAAAGTTTTATGCTACCGGAAGCTTGAATATTTTGATATTGCTCTTTTTCTATGGAAGACATTCTGCCCACTAAGTTTAAGTCTGCATTGATAATACCATTCAGATTCATATCGTTCAATGGATAAACTTGCTCAATCACTCCTAAATTAATTGTTCCGTTGGCTTGAGCAGAAAATGCAGGATCACTAATAGGTGTTTTAACTGTAGCTGTTAGGTGAAAAGGACTACCCGCCATTCTAAAGCTGAAAGGTTGTATATCTATTACCGTTAAATCCGCATTGCCTCCAGGGTTCTTAATTAAAGCATGTACATTAATCTGATCTACACCAGCTGGTAGTGAAGGGTATTGAAATTGTGCATCATTGACATTAATTTCTGCCTCAAATTGTGGTACTTGAGTTTCTGTCAGTTTTCCTTTAGCAAAGGCTGTCAATGTTGCATTGCCATCTGTCTTTAGTTTCTTAAAGTCATTCGTATAGATGGCAGGGATTAATGATAGAAGTTCTTTAAATCCAACTTTATTGGTATTTAGTTTGATATCCATATCCATATCACCTTCATTAAGAAGAGTCACCCAACCATCTAAGTTAGCTTCAATTGCATTTAATTTTATTTTGTTCTCTTTCAATGTGAACTTGTTATTTTCAAAATCAGCATCTACGTTCATTTGCGCTTCAATGTTAGCGTTATTGAGAACCATTAAGTTGCCCATTTTATAACTAAGCTGTTCTATATCTCCTTTGAAGCGTATTGTCGTAAAGTCGTCAGCCAGATTCCCTGATGCAATCGCATTAAAGTTGGCAATATTCAACCATTGATTTCCGGCTTGATCGTCGAAAATAACGTCTATATTCTTTAGGCTTAACTGCTGAAGTTGAATACTGAATGAAGAAGATTCCTCAGTAGCTTCTTCCTTTTCAGCTTCTTCTGTAGCTTTCATAATGTCCCAGTTTACTTTTCCATCCGGGAGAATAATTGCTTTTAGTTGAGTATCTTTAATTTCTATTTTAGAAATATCGAATTCGTCTCCAAAAAGGGAAAATAGATCGATTACGCCTGTTAATTCTTTTG
The DNA here is from genome assembly GCA_964528875.1 of uncultured Bacteroides sp. Taxonomy (GTDB): domain Bacteria; phylum Bacteroidota; class Bacteroidia; order Bacteroidales; family Bacteroidaceae; genus Bacteroides_E. The sequence goes on from CAZGUI010000035.1 coordinate 22,774, forward strand.
CCTGAATTAAGGTGTCATTCTCAAATTCAGCACTCCCTTTTAACCAAAAATCATTCAATGAGATAGATGCTTTAGGGAAGTTTTTAAATAAACTAATGTTCAAGGTAGCAAAATCGAATGAACCATTAATCATTTTGTTTCCTTCACTTTTCACCAGATCTTTAATTTTTCCCTGAAAAGCAAAGGGTACGATAATCATTATCACTATAATAATAGCTAAAATGATTCCTGTAATTTTCAATGTTTTTTTCATGTGTCCTATAATAATTATTTTAGTATCCTATTACCCTCTTCTAAATATAACAAAATTACGCATTGATTGTTAATAATTAGATGGGCTTAATATTATTTATCTTTCTTTTTCTTTAGCTTTTTAGCTTTATCCCATTGAATTTCAGCTTCCTTATCCTTACCTACTTGGCTTAGCGCATCACCAAAAAGCTGATGAGCCTGAGCGTGTTGACTGTTGAGAGTTGTGGCCTTATCTAGATCGGATATAGCATTTTCGGGGTGGTTAAGTAAAAGCCAAAGTTTACCTCTGTTGTAAACAGTTTTGAATAAGTGTGGGGCAAGCTTTACAGCTTTGTTTAAAACAGGAAGAGCCTCTTCCTGTTTTTTTATACTCATTAAAGTTACTCCTTTTCTTACCCACGCATCCACATATTCAGGGTACAATTTTATTGCTTTGTTGTAGTTAGCTATAGCTGATTCGTGATCTTTTGCTTCCACTATAGACATATTGCCCAATAGATAGTACTCTTTAGCTAATTTCATGAGCTCTTTTTTCTGTTCATCCAATTGGTCTTTAAGTTTTTGGTTTTCTCTTTTTAGACGATTGATGATGCTTAATTTACGCTGAATATACCTCTTAGCAAGTGGTTTTTCCAAGTCGTATCTGGAATGCATGGCTCTAAAAAGTGAGTTTAATGTGGTCTCAAAGTCTCCTTTATCAAAAGCTTCAATAGCCTCTATGTATGCCAAGTCAGCACCTGCTTCTTCAAAGGCTTTAGTTAATGCTTGTTGGTTATTAAATCTCTTGGAGAACTCAACAATGGCCGGATGAATAAAAACATCTGCTTTGCTAATGGGTTTCTTTAAGAAAATACCTTCTAATGAAACACTCCTACTTAAAGCTACATAGGTTTGCCCACCCGCGAATACTCCTCCTGTAAAATCTATAATAACATTGGAAAAGGTCAGTCCTTGACTTTTATGTACAGTAATGGCCCAAGCAAGTTGTATGGGGAATTGAGTGAAAGATCCTAGTTCTTCTTCTTCAACTATTTTTTTCTCCTCATTATATTTATACCGAATGTTGCGCCAGGTAGTTTTAGTAACGTCTAACACAAGACCTTCGTCAGTAACGATAGTCAAAATTCCTTTTTTATCGATTTCGCTAACTACACCTAGTGTACCATTTACCCATTGTTTATCAATATCGTTTTTTACAAAGATAACTTGTGCTCCAGGCTTAATCGTTAGCTCTTTAGAGGTAGGTAAACTATTCAAAGGAAATTCTCCATGAATTTCTCCAATAAAGATTTCTTCCTTTCCCGGTAATTTATTTAGTTGCAACTGATTGATTCGACTCACTGTATCTCTTTTGGTCGCTAAAGTTATGTGTATTTCCGTTGCCTCTCCATCAACACCTTCTTTAAATTCAGCTGAATAACGAGTATTAAGTAGTTGTAAATCTTTTGCATCAATTTGATTGGTGCGAATATTATCTAACAGACGAATAAACTTAGGGTCGTTTTGACGATATACTTTTTGTAGTTCAATGGCAACCAACTCCATTTGTTGAAATACTTTAGCTGAAAAGAAGAAAGGAGAGTCGTACGAACGAAAAATTATTTCTCTGTCGTCAGCTTTGACCACAGGTTCCAGCTGAAAAACATCTCCAATTAATAAAACCTGCTTTCCTCCAAAAGGTTGTCTTAAGTTCTGCGAGTATACCCTCAATATCCGATCGATGACATCAATGGTGTCAGCTCTAACCATTGAAATTTCATCGATTATCACCAATTCAATCTCTTTAAATAATTTCCTTTGGTCTGTATTGTATTTGAAAAACTCATGAATACGTCCTCTCTTTAGACTTAAATTGGCATCATCGGGAAGAATAGGGTGAAATGGTAAACGGAAGAAACTATGTAGTGTACTTCCTCCTGCATTAATTGCAGCAATACCTGTTGGTGCTAGAACCACATGTTTTTTATGAGTCTGTTCACAGATATATCTTAGAAAAGTAGACTTACCGGTACCTGCTTTTCCAGTGAGAAAAATAGATTGGTTCGTATGTTTAATCAATTTCAGTACAGCCTGTAACTCTTCATTTTTTATGTCTATGTTTTCTCTTGACATACTTTAGTGCTGTGATTAAATGATATTGAAGTTTTTTAATGCATAACTAATTCCTCCATCATCAACAGACTTTGTTACAAAATCAGCCTTAGCTTGTACTTCTTTTCGTGCATTACCCATGGCTACACCAATTTGGGCATGTTGTAACATACTGATGTCGTTACCCCCATCGCCAATAGCCATTGTTTCACTAAGGTCAATGTTAAAATGATCAATGATAACATCAATTCCTTTTTGTTTGGTATTTCCCTTTGCTGTAATATCAACAAAGGCCGGATGCCATCTACCTGGTTCAATGTCAGATAAATGAGACAATAATGAGTTCTCCTGTTCTTCGGTTATGAAGGGGGAAATCTGATAAATTTCTTTGTTTAATATTTCGCTAAAAGATATCTCAGGGAATGGAGGTACATTGAGTTGGTTTTGGAAAATCTCTTTAACCCAATCGTTTCTCTGATAAACAGCAATATCGTGCTCACCTACAAAAATAGTAGCAAATCCTTCTTGTTTAGCTGCATCAGCAATTTCAAGTACATCATTATGAGGGATGCTGTTTTTATAAAGCACTTCATTTTTGGTAAAACAATAAGCTCCATTCATGGTGACATATCCATCAATTAAAGTATCGCCTAAAGCTCCTAAGTTGTTTATAATAGCTTTGGGTCTGCCTGTGGCAATAAATATACGAGTTCCATTCTCTTTGGCTTTGTGTAAAGCTTCAATAGTGGATTCAGGTATTTCATGTGTTTTGAAACTAACTAATGTTCCGTCAATATCTAAGAATACAGCTTTTATCATTTTATTTTTTTTCTTATGGTTTAGCTTATTACAAAAATAAAACTTAATCCGCTAAATGTCGATTATCTTTTAATAATAGTGGTTAATTTGTTACCTAGGAAAGCAAAATATTTAACATACCTGTATCTTTTTACAGCTTTAATGTAATCCTGCTTCTACGTCTCAGAAGAGAGTCTAAGACCGGATGGGTGTCGGTCTAGGACTTAACCCCTCTCGGTCTAGGACCGAAGGCCCTTCGGTCCTAGACCGATGAAAAGTATGAAAAAGACAAAATTTTATCTGTGATTATTTATCGATAACGTCTTTACTTTTTGATGTCTTTCTCAAAGATGTGTACAATATTCCAAACATAAGAGATTATTTTACCTAACTCTCTGTCTTTATTCTTGTTAAATTTGTATTACCGAATATCAACTAAATATTAATCTAATACCGAATTATGAACTATAAGTATTTGTTTTTTTTGTTCTTTTTTATTCAGCTATGTATATGTAGAACTGAAGGAAAATCATCAGAGCCAATCAAAGTAATAATAACTGCAGGCCAATCAAATACAGATGGACGAGTTTTTAATGAAGATTTACCTGATTATATTAGTCAATTAGAAAATAAACAGTATAAGTACTGTAAGTGGAGTAGTGGTAATTCTAA